>JAOPVO010000352.1 GCA_025966155.1 Pseudonocardiales bacterium | reverse complement strand
AGGTCTCGACTGTCTGGAAGGCGCTGGCGGACTACAGCGCCGTGCCCGCGGCGATGACGGCCCTCTGCGCCCAGATCGCCGCCGGGCGGATCGTCCCCATCTACACCTTGTACAGAGCGGCCACGATTACCTCGACCGCCGGCTCGTACTACCGCTTCCACCGCATCGAGACCAAGCGGGCCATCGCGGGGTCGGAGCTCCATCTGCACCCGGGCAAGAAGAATGACCTGAACAACGCCGGGTTCAAGCCCAGCGGCGGCGGCAAAGGCGAGGCCCGCCGAGAGCCGGTCAAGCCCGGTGACTACCAGAAAATCAAGGTCGCGATGGGCGCATCGTGGCGCGCTGACTGAGATCGCCGGGCCCGACCCGGATACCCGGAGTTGAGCGCCTGCACGAGCGGCCTAAAGCAGGAACCATGTGCGATACGCCGACGCCCAGTCAGCGGGTGGCAATAGGAGGCGGAGCGACGGTGATCACTGAGCATGCGATGCTTCCGGTCATACCCGGTCAGGAAGCCGAGTTCGAGGCGGCGTTCGATCAGGCGCGCGCGATCATCGCCTCGATGCCGGGGTTTCAGTCGCTGACCCTGGCCCGCTCGCAAGAGACGCCGAGCCATTACCTGCTGCTCGTGGAGTGGGACAGCCTGGAGGACCACACAGTCGGCTTCCGCGGGTCGACGCAGTATCAGCAGTGGCGGGCGCTGCTGCACCGGTTCTATGACCCGTTCCCGACGGTCGAGCACTACGACACGATCCACCGGATGACCAGCTAGCTGCACCGACCCAGCTAGCTGCACTGCCCCCGAATCCATACATTGGTCCTTCCCGCTTCGCCCCAGGTGAGGCAGGGTCGCAGGCATGACCGACCAGCCGATCATCGCCATCGCCACCATCACCCCGCTGCCGGAGCACCGCGAGGCCGTGCGCCAGGCGCTCGAGACCGCCAGCGTCGACGGCCACGCCGAGGATGGTTGCCTGCTCTACGCCCTGCACGAGACTCCGGACGGGTTCGTGATGATCGAGAAGTGGGCGAGCCCGGACGCTGCGAAGGCGCACGGCGGCGGCCCGGTGTTCGCGGCGCTCAAGTCCGCGTGGGACGGCAAGCTCGCGGTGCCATTGTCGGTCCAGCGCCTTGCGACGCTGCACTACTGCACACACGAGCAGGGCAGCCTCTAGCAACGAGGGCGCCACGCCAATACGGTAAGGGTGAAGATGAGGGCGAGACATTGGGGCGCCCCCTGACGCGGCCCGTCGGCACGGCGGCAGGACACTTGTCGGTGCCGCGCTGCAGAATGGCCGCACCGCAACCAGCAGTGAGATCCAGCAGTGAGAAGGTGCCCGTTCTGTGAGCGCGTCCGGTTCCTCAGACTCCTTCGTGCACCTGCATGTGCACACCGAGTACTCGATGCTGGACGGCGCCGCCCGTCTCGGTGACCTGTTCAAGGAGACCGCCCGGATGGGCATGCCCGCCCTGGCCATGACCGACCACGGCAATGTCTTCGGCGCGTACGACTTCTATCGCCAGGCCAACGAGGCCGGGGTCAAGCCGATCATCGGCATGGAGGCCTACCTCACCCCGAATACGTCCCGGTTCGAGCGCTCGCGGGTGCGCTGGGCCTCCGGGGGCGAGGACGACGTCTCCGGCGGCGGGGCCTTCACCCATATGACGCTGCTGGCCCACAGCACCGAGGGCATGCACAACCTCTTCCGGCTGTCCTCGCGCTCCTCCCTTGAGGGCTTCTTCTACAAGCCCCGCGCCGACCGGGAGCTTCTGGCTCAATACGCCAAGGGCCTGATCGGCACCACGGGCTGCCCGTCGGGGGAGATCCAGACGTGGCTGCGCATCGGCAACTACGAGAACGCCCGCGCCAGCGCCGCGGAGTTCCGCGACATCTTCGGCGCGGAGAACTTCTTCCTCGAGCTGATGGATCACGGTCTGGGCATCGAGACAAGGGTCCGAGACGGCCTGCTGCGCCTGGCCAGCGACCTCAACCTGCCGATGATCGCCACCAACGACCTGCACTACACGCACGCCGAGGACCACGAGGCCCACGAGGTCCTGCTCTGCGTGCAGTCGGGCAAGACGATGGCCGACCCGCAGCGGTTCAAGTTCGACGCGCACGACTTCTACCTGAAGTCCCCGGCCGAGATGCGCTCGCTGTGGGCCGACAAGTACGACCTTCCCGAGGCCTGCGACAACACCCTGCTAATCGCCGAGCGGTGCGAGGTCGAGTTCGACGAGAAGGCCAACTACATGCCGGTCTTCGGGGTCCCGGCGGGGGAGACCGAGGAGTCCTGGTTCATCAAGGAGGTCGAGCGCGGGCTCGTCGTCCGGTTCCCCGGCGGCATTCCCGACGCGGTGCGCGCGCAGGCGGAGTACGAGACCCGCGTGATCCTGCAGATGGGCTTCCCCGGCTACTTCCTGGTCGTGGCCGACTTCATCAACTGGGCCAAGGACAACGGAATCCGGGTGGGCCCGGGCCGCGGCTCGGGCGCAGGATCCATCGCCGCCTATGCGATGCGCATCACCGATCTCGACCCGCTGCGGCACGGCCTGATCTTCGAGCGCTTCCTCAACCCCGACCGCGTCTCGATGCCCGACTTCGACATCGACTTCGACGAGCGCCGCCGCGGCGAGGTCATCCGGTACGTCACCGAGAAGTACGGCGACGACCGCGTGGCGCAGATCGTCACCTACGGCACGATCAAGGCCAAGCAGGCGGTCAAGGACGCGTCGCGGGTGCTCGGCTTCCCGTTCGCGATGGGCGACCGGATCACCAAGACCATGCCCCCGCCGGTCATGGGCAAGGACGTCCCGCTCAGCAAGATCTTCGACCCGACCGACAAGCGCTACGGCGAGGGCGGGGAGTTCCGCGCCCTGTACGAGGCCGACGCCGAGGTCCGCAAGGTGGTCGACACCGCAAAGGGTCTCGAGGGGCTCAAGCGCCAATGGGGCGTGCACGCCGCCGGCGTCATCATGTCCTCCAGCCCGCTGGCCGACGTGATCCCGATCATGAAGCGCGAGCTCGATGGCGCGATCATCACCCAGTTCGACTACCCCAGCTGCGAGGCCCTCGGGCTGATCAAGATGGACTTCCTGGGGTTGCGCAACCTCACGGTCCTGGACGATGCGCTGGCCAATATCAAGGCCAACCGCGCCGAGACTGTGGTGCTCGAGGATCTTGAGCTCGACGACCCGCACACCTATGAGCTGCTGGCCGCCGGCGAGACGCTCGGGGTGTTCCAGCTCGATGGCGGCCCAATGCGGGCGCTCCTGCGCTCGATGCGCCCGGACAATTTCGAGGACATCTCGGCCGTCGGCGCGCTGTACCGGCCGGGCCCGATGGGCGCCAACTCCCACAACGAGTACGCCGACCGCAAGAACGGCCGCAAGCCCGTCATCCCGATCCATCCCGAGCTTGCGGACGCGCTGGCCGAGGTCCTGGGCGATACCTACGGGCTGATCGTCTACCAGGAGCAGGTCATGGCCATCGCGCAGAAGGTCGCCGGGTTCACCCTCGGCCAGGCCGATCTGCTGCGGCGGGCCATGGGCAAGAAGAAGAAATCCGAGCTGGACAAGCAGTTCGAGGGCTTCAGCGCCGGCATGGTTGAGCGCGGGTACTCCCTGGCCGCGGTCAAGACGCTCTGGGACATCCTGCTGCCCTTCTCCGACTACGCCTTCAACAAGGCGCACTCGGCCGCCTATGGGCTGATCTCGTACTGGACGGCCTTCCTCAAGGCGAACTTCCCGGCCGAGTACATGGCCGCCCTGCTCACCTCCACCAAGGACGACAAGGACAAGTCGGCGGTCTACCTGGCCGAGTGCCGCCGGATGGGCATCAAGGTGCTGCCGCCGGACGTCAACTCCTCGGCCGCGGACTTCACCCCGACCGGCACCGACATCCGGTTCGGCCTCGGCGCCGTCCGTAATGTCGGCGCCAACGTGGTCGCGTCGGTGGTCGCCACCCGGAAGGCCAAGGGCGACTTCGCCGACTTCCCGGATTTCCTGCGCAAGGTCGACGCCGTGGTCTGCAACAAGCGCACCATCGAGGCGCTGATCAAGGCCGGCGCCTTCGACTCCCTGAGCCACGCCCGGCGAGGGCTGATCGAGATCCACGAGCAGTCGATCGACGCCGTCATCGGCACGAAGCGACAAGAGGCCGTCGGGCAGTTCGACCTCTTCGGGTTCGGCGATACCGGCGGCGGCGACGCCATGGGCGACGTGTTCGCCGTGGCCATCCCGGACCGGGAGTGGGACAAGCCGGTGCTGCTGGCCTTCGAGCGCGAGATGCTCGGGCTGTACGTCTCTGACCATCCGCTGTCGGGCCTAGAGCACGTGCTGTCGTCGGCGGCCGACATGCCCATCGCCGCACTGCACACCGACCGCGTCGCCGACGGCGAGCAGGTCACCGTCGCGGGGATCCTGTCCTCGGTCAACCGGCGGATCAGCAAGGCGGGAGCGCCCTGGGCGCAGGTTGTGCTCGAGGATCTCGAGGGCGCCATCGAGGTGCTGTTCTTCGCCAGCGTCTACGCCACGCACGCGCTGTCGATCGCCGAGGACGCCGTCGTGGTGGTGCGCGGACGCATCGACGCCAGCGACGACACCCCGCGCCTGCGAGCCCTGGACCTCTCGATCCCGAACCTTCAAGTCGAAGGCGATAAGGCCCGCGGCCCCGTGGTGGTCGACCTCGCCGCGGCCCGATGCACCCCGCCGATGGTGGCGCGCCTTCGGGAGGTCCTGGCCACGCACCCTGGCCAGACCGAGGTGCATCTGCGCCTGATCAACGGCGATCGGCGGACCATGATGCGACTGGCCGACGGGCTGAGGGTCGCCCCCTCGCCGGCGCTGATGGGCGACCTCAAGGCGCTGCTGGGCACCGGGGCGGTCTCGGCGTGACGCCTGCTCGCGCTACGCCCGGCGGCGAGCCCGACCCACCGGATTTCGGCGGCGACGACATCCTCAGCAGCAGCGGCGAGATCCTCCCGCGCGCCGCGGATGCATCGGGTTCGGCGTCAGGTCCCGGGGCCTCGGGCGCGCCGGAGGGCGTCTCTGTTGGGCGGTTTCGCCAGGGCTCGCTGTCCACGCAGCTGGCGCTGGGCCGCTATCTGGTCGGGCGGGTCATCATCGCCCGGATCAGCGCCGGGCTGATGGTCACCGCGCTGGTCATCCTCGCGATCGCCGTCCTGGTGTGGTTCGTCGGCCCGCACTGGCTGGCCGTCCTGATCGGCTTGCTGGCGCTGCCGGTGCTGTTCGTGCGGTCGCTCGTGCGCTGGTTCATCGGGAAGATCACCGAGGCGCGCATCTTCGGCCCGGCGGAGGATCAGGTCCGCAAGATGATCGGCGATACCGGCGGCGACTTCCGTCGGGAGCTTCGCCGCATCGGCGTGCCGTCCGGCATGTTCAGTTTCCCACTGCTGCTCATTCGGCTGATGCGCCGCTCCTCCCGCCGCACACTGCTGGACCGGATGCGCGGCTTCGATCTGACCAATGTGGTGCCGGCCAGCCGCGTCGATGAGCTGCACATGCTCATCAGATCCGTTCGCCGCGAGTGAGGGGCGCTGACTATGGATCGCGATGAGGCGATGCAGTTCCTGGCCGTCAATCATGCCGGCGTGCTGTCGACGAGCCGGGCCGACGGCAAGCCCCAGCTATCGCCCGTGACGCCGGGCGTCGACGCGGATGGCCGGGTGGTCATCAGCACCCGCGAGACGGCGATGAAGGTGCGCAATCTGCGCCGCGATCCGTTCGCCTCGCTGTGCGTCTTCACCGACGCGTTCTACGGCGCGTGGCTCCAAGCCGAGGGCACAGTCCAGATCATCGAGCTGCCCGCGGCCATGGAGATCCTGGTTGACCTCTACCGCCAGGTGCGCGGCGAGCATCCCGATTGGGATCAGTTCCGGCAGGCGATGGTCGATCAGCGCCGGGTGGCGCTGCGCTTCGCCGTCGATCGGATCGGGCCCACGGTCAGCGGATGAGCTGGCTATGAAGCCCCCGCGCTGGTTGACCCGGCCCCGCGGATACGCGCTGCTGGGCGAGGTCTGGCCCGGCGGCTCGGCCCGGTCCGCGACGGGCGGGGTGGTGATCGGCCCTACTGGGCTGCTCGAGCGGATCCTCTCCGGCGCCGAGGGAGAGCTGCGCGCACAGCTGCCGGCCGACCTTCGGGTGCTCGGCGGCGCCGGTCGCTGGATCGGCCCGGCGGTCATCGATGCCCACGTCCATCTGAGCCTGGCCGCCGGCGCCACAGCCCGCGATGCGCTGGGCGCGATCGGGCCCGGGCTCGCCGGGGTGCGCGACCTCGGCAGCCCGGCCGACGCCGCCGCCCGCCTTCAGGTCGCGGGCCGTGGTCGGGGCGTTGCCGGCAGAGGCGATCCCGCTCGGGCGGCAGGCTCCGAGGCCGGCCGGTTCTGGCGCGGCGGCTGGG
>JAOPVO010000342.1 GCA_025966155.1 Pseudonocardiales bacterium | reverse complement strand
CGCGCCGATGATCCTGGTGCACCACACGGGGGCCAAGTCCGGCGTCGAGCGCGTGGCCCCGCTGGTCTACCAGCCCCGCGACGACAACTCCTGGGTGATCTTCGCGTCGTACGCCGGCGCGGACAAGGACCCGGCGTGGTTCGGCAACCTGGTGGCCAACCCGGCCACGACGATCGAGGTCGGCACCGAGACCATCCCCGTCATCGCGCGGGTGGCCGAGGGCGACGAGCGCACGACGCTATGGGAGGCCCAGAAGGCCGCGATGCCCGGCTTCGCCGCCTACGAGGCCAAGACGACCCGCGAGATCCCCGTCGTGGTGCTCGACCGCGCCTGAGCCGCCGTTCGGGCGATCCCGGGGCGGCCCCAGCGTTCCCGCCTCGTCAATAGACGATGAACTCCAGCAGCGAGCCGTCGGGATCACGGAAGTACAGGCTGACGCCCATCTCGCGGGCCCCGCTGCGCCGGACCGGCCCCGTCTCGACGTCGACCCCGTGCGCGGCCAGGTGCGCCTGCGCCTCCTCGATGCTGCCGTCCCAGGCGAAGCAGAGGTCGCTGCCGCCCGGGAGGACGGGGATGCGCCCGACCAGATGGCCGGCGTCGACGCCCGGGCCGTGGACGTTCAGCTGAACGTCGCCGAACCGGAACGCGGGGAAGCCGTGCGGCTGCATCACGATCTGCGCGCCCATCACGTCGCGGTAGAACGCCGTGGAGCGGTCCCAATCCGAGACGGCGATGACGCAGTGATCCAGGCGAAGCGTCGGGCTCATAGCCTCATCCTGCCCCTGCGTCCCCACTTCGGGAATGGGCGCGGTTCCGTCGGCGCAGCAGGATCGCTGCGAGGAGAGCCGCGACCAGGGAGCCGGCCAGGACGCCGACCTTCGCGTGCCCGTCGGCCACGCTGCCGACGCCGAAGGCGAGCTCCCCGATCAGCAGCGACACCGTGAACCCGATGCCGCCGATCATCGCCAGCCCCAGCACGTCGGGCCACCCGAGGTCCTCGTCGAGCTCGGCCCGCGTGAGGGTGCTGACGAGGAAGGTCGCGCCGAAGATGCCGAGCGTCTTGCCGACGACGAGGGCCAGCACGATCCCGATCGCGACGCGGTCGCGCAGCGAGTCGCCTAGGCCGGACACCCCGCCGACGGCCACTCCGGCCGAGAGGAAGGCGAAGACCGGCACGGCGATGGCGGAGGAGATAGGCCGCAATCGATGCTCGAAGTGCTCGGCCAGCCCCGGCCCGGCGTCGGGGCCGCCGGCGGCAGCGCTGCGCAGGACAGGCACGCAGAAGCCGAGCAGAACCCCGGCGACGGTCGCGTGGATGCCCGAGGCGTGCACCAGCCCCCACGTCGCCACGGCGAGCGGCAGCAGCAGCCACCACGAGCGGACACGGCGCTGCACCAGGAAGGCGAACGCCGCCAACGGGACGAGCGCGCCGAGCAGCGGGAGGACAGACAGGCTGTCGGTATAGAACAGCGCGATCAGCGTGATGGCGATCAGGTCGTCGACGACGGCGAGGGTCAGCAGGAACGTGCGCAGGCCGGGCGGCAGGTCGCTGCCCACGATGGCCAGGACGGCCAGCGCGAAGGCGATGTCGGTGGCGGTCGGGATGGCCAAGCCGCGCGCTGCGCCCTCGTTGCCGAGGTTGATCGCGACGTAGATCAGGGCGGGCACGATCACCCCGCCGGCCGCCGCGCACACCGGGATCGCCGCGCGCCGCGGGTCCCGCAGATCGCCGGCCACGAACTCCCGCTTGAGCTCCAGCCCGGCCACGAAGAAGAAGATGGCCAGCAGCCCGTCGGCGGCCCACGCCCCCACCGTCAGGTGCAGATGCAGCGCCGAGGGCCCGAATGGCATGTTCCGCAGCGAGAAGTAGGAGGCGGCCGCGGGGGAGTTGGCCCAGATGAGCGCGCCCACCGCGGCGACGAGAAGCAGTGCGCCGCCGACCGTCTCCCGGCGCAGAATCTCGGCCACCCGCGCGGCCTCGAGGCGCGACGGGCTCGTCAGAATGCGGCGGGCGGCGGGGCGGATGCTCACGGCGGCTGCTCCAGTTCAGGGGTCGGCAGTAGACATTGCCGACCAGACTTCCCGGCGCACCGCCTGCCATCGTACGGAAAGTCCCGCCGCCGCTGAGGCAACCTCGGATGGGCCGCTGCGTCTGAAGGGGTATGTCTGCATCGATGGCACATCGGACGCAGGGCCTCGGCGCCGAACCCGGGCTGGGGGCTGTGTCGATGTCCGAGCCGTACGACCAGCGCGAGGCCCAGCTGACCACCCTCTTCGAGGGGCATCGGCTGTGGCTGGTCCGCTTGGCCGTACTGCTGGTCGACGACCAGGGCGTGGCCGAGGACGTCGTGCAGAGTGCGTATCTGGGGATGTTCCGGAACTGGCGCCACCGAGATGACGCCCAGGCGATCGCCTACCTGCGTACCTCGGTGGTCAACGGATCCCGGTCCACACTGCGCAAGCGGAAGGTGGACCGGCGGCACCTGAGTGCCGTGTCCGACGACGACGCCCTAACGGCGCAGCCCGACCGGGCGCCGGGGCCAGAGGCCGCCGTCGAGCTCGACAAGCAGCGCCGCCGCGTGCTTGGCCTGGTCCGCCACCTGCCGGCCCGTCAGCGCGAGGTGCTGGTTCTGACGTATTGGGCCGAGCTGCCCGAGGCGGAGATAGCTAGCTTACTGGATATATCGGCCGGAACCGTCAAATCGACAGCCAGCCGCGGGATCACCGCACTGGCCCAGCGTTGGGAGGAGGGGCAGTGAACACGATGCAGATGGAGGACCTGCTGCGCGATGCGCTCCACGCACGCGCGGCCGAGGTCACAGTGGTCGCGTCCTCAACGCCCGCTATCCCCACGCCATCCCGGGATCACCGGGCCCGGCCGTGGCTCATCCCGCTGGTGGCGGCCGCCGCGGCCGTGGCGCTGCTGGGCGCGGTGCTGGTGGGAAGGACGGCGCTGAGCGGCAGTGAGGGCGGCGGCCCCGATCCCGCTCCCGCCGGGCCCGCCCCGACTGCCCTCGTCCCCCCGGCTGCCGCCCCGGCGGCATTCCTGGGACTGCGTAACGCTGCCCTAGTGCGCTATGCAACTCGCACCGGCGCATCGACGATCGTGGTTGCGGCGAATCCTGGGACAATGGTGTCGAGTGCCGTGATTGCCGCCGACGGCACGATCTACTACACGATCGTCGTCATCAACGACAGCACGAGCGGGCAGCTCTGGAAGATCTCGCCGGGCGCGCAGCCGCAGTTGCTGCTGGACCCG
>JAOPVO010000340.1 GCA_025966155.1 Pseudonocardiales bacterium | reverse complement strand
GGTCATGGGGACCGCGATGGGGGCCGACCCAGTGCGCACCCTGCTCGGCAGCGCCGCCGGATTGGCGATGCTGGCGTGCGGGCTTGTCCTCGAGATCGTGGGCGTGCTGTGGGTCCGGCGCATCGTCGCCGCAGCGGAGCGCGCATGAGCACCGCAGCGGAGCGCGCATGAGCACCGCAGCGGAGCGCGCATGAGTGTCGTGCTTGCGCTGATGGCGGCGGCGCTGTTCCTGGCGGGCGGTCGGCGGGCCTCGAGGCGACCAGCTCAGCTGAGCCCGAGTCTGCTGAGCCCGAGTCTGCTCATCCCGGCGGGGCGCGCGCGCGGGGTCCGCCCGGTGATGGCTGGCGCGCTCGCGGCGACGGCAACCTTGCTGCTGCTCGGCAGTGGATCGATCGTCGTCGCGGCCGCAATGGGCGTCGCGGCGGCGGCGGCGACCCGGGCGGCAAGACGCGGCACTCAGGCGGCGGCGCACTCGACCGAATTGCGCGAGGCGCCACTGTTCCTGGACGTCGTGGCCAGCCAGCTACGGGCCGGAGCGCCGGTCGCGCTCGCTCTCGAGCGGGCCGCGCCCTTGGCTCCCGCATCGGTGGCCGACGCGGTCCGGGAGGTCGCCGGGCTGGTGCGGCTGGGCGCGCCGCCGACCGCGGCGTGGCGGCCGCTGGACGACGGCGTCCTGGGCGACCTGGCTGTCCTCGCCCGGCGCAGTGCCGACAGCGGCGTGCGCCTGGCCGACCAGACGCGCCGGCTCGCCGTGGAGATGCGGCAGCAGTCCGCCGACCGGTCGCAGGCCGCGGCGCGCCGGGCCGGTGTCTGGGTGATGGCCCCGCTGGGCCTCTGCTTCCTGCCGGCCTTCTTCTGCCTGGGAGTGCTGCCGATGATCCTCGGGCTGGCGTCGTCGATGCTGACGGATTGACCGCAAGGCGTGCATCGGTGCAGGGGACGATCGCATGTGGCTCGCGCTGTTGCCCGGTGGTACCGAGGCTGGCTCAAGCTATCGAGCGCGCAGTCGGGCGCGAGAGCTATGGTGCGTTATCGGGCGAGAATCTGGATGAGGTTCCCTCATCCGTCCTCGAAGACGGCGGTCGACACCAGCCCCATCTGCCTCGGCTCCTGGACGAAGCTCACTCCGAGGGCACGCAGTCGCTCGGCTTCCGCGCCGACATCGGCGACCTCGAGCGCCCGTTCCTGGCATCGACGAATACCTGGGTGAGGTGAATCCGCAGGGTGCTGCCTCCGAGTGAGTGTCGTGCACTTCTATCCCGTCGCTTGCATCAATCGCAAGCTCACTCAATCGCGCACAGTGGGATGTGCATAGATGTCGAGGCGAGGTGCTAGCACTGGACTGCCTCCCGTTCGGGCGAAGTTCTCCGCGCCATGAGCTACGGAGGTGTTCTGGGTGCGGCCCACCGCGCATGAGCCGCAATCGGGAAGGCCGAGGAAATACGGTGCGCCTTGTCGCCGACTGGCTCTAGGGTCCAGGCGACGGCCAACCAGAGAAGGCGGCAGTGTGATTCAAACGCAGGGTCTGACCAGGACCTTCAAGACCAAGACCGGGCCGGTCGAGGCTGTTCGCCCACTTACCATCGACATCCAGCCCGGCGAGATCGTCGGCCTGCTCGGCCCGAACGGCGCAGGCAAGACGACAACCCTTCGCATGCTCACCACCCTGCTGTCGCCAAGTGGCGGCACGGCGCAGGTGGCCGGCGCTGACCTGCGTGCCGAGCCGCGGGAGGTTCGGCGGCGCATCGGGTACGTGGCGCAGGTCGGGGCGGCGCCCGCGCCAGGCACGCGGGTGGGCGAGGAATTGGTGGCTCAGGGCCGCCTCCAGGGCCTGTCGAAGTCGGCTGCGGCCGATCGCGTCGCCGCGCTGCTGCCCCGGCTCAATCTCGACGATATGGGCGGCCGCGCGCTGTCGGAGATGTCCGGCGGCCAGCGCCGCCGCTTCGACATCGCGCTGGGACTCGTCCATAGCCCACGATTGATTTTCCTCGACGAGCCGACCACGGGTCTCGACCCGCAGAGCCGGGCGAACCTCTGGGACCACATTCGCTCGCTGCGCGACGACGAGGGCGTCACCGTCCTCATCACGACGCACTATCTGGACGAGGCCGATGCCCTCGCCGACCGGATCCTGGTCATGGATGCCGGTTCGATCGTGGCCGACGACACCCCGGATGCGCTGAAGGCGCAGGTCGCCGGCGATGTCATCTCCCTGACCGTCGATGGCGATACCGCCAGAGCCGAGCAGGCCGCCCGGGCCGCGGTCGAGGTGCGCACAAGCTCCATCGACGGCGAGACGCTGCACCTGACGGTCGAACGCGGCGATGTCGCTGTGGCGCCGGTGCTTCGGGCCCTCGACGCCGCCGGCCTGACGATGCGCTCGATCACCGTGACCCGCCCGTCACTGGACACCGTGTTCCTGACGCTCACTGGGCGCTCGCTGCGCGACACCGAATGAGGAGCCGCTGAGATGTCGATGGCCTCCGAGACCTCCGTGGTCTTCACCCGCCAGATGCGCCAATTGCTGCGCAACCCGGTGTGGGTCGTCTTCGGACTGACCCAGCCGATCCTGTTCCTGGTGCTGTTCGGCCCCCTGCTGACCAATGTGCAGGCCGGCGGATTGGGCGGCGCGGATTCCTGGTCGATCTTCGTGCCCGGGCTGCTGCTCCAGCTGACGATCTTCGGTGCGGGCTTCGCCGGATTCGGCATCATCCAGGAGCTGCGCGAGGGGGTCCTGGATCGCCAGCGAGTGACCCCGGCCTCGCGGTTGTCGCTGCTGATGGGCCGGACGCTGAGCAGCACCGTCACCATCGCGGTGCAGGGCGCCTTGCTCATCGCCGTGGCCGTGCCGTTCGGGTTGAGCCCGGATTGGCCCGGAGTGCTGATCTCGCTTGTGCTCATCTGCGTGCTCGCCCTCGGCATCTCAGCCGCGTCGTACGCGATGGGCATCATCCTCAAGGAGGAGGACTCCTTCGCCCCGTTCGTGCAGAGCGTCTCGCTGCCGTTGCTGCTGCTCTCGGGGGTGTTCCTGCCGATGTCCCTGGCGCCGGGCTGGCTCGAGGGCCTCAGCCGGGCCAATCCGCTGACGTACCTGGTCGACGCGTCGCGGGCGCTGTTCACCGGGAAGTTCGGCGATTCCGATGTCCTGA
>JAOPVO010000304.1 GCA_025966155.1 Pseudonocardiales bacterium | reverse complement strand
GCGCCGCGCAGCCGCCAGGCCAATTCGGCCTCGCCGTGCACCGGCAGCCCGGCCGCGAGCGCCTGGGCCAGCAGCGGATGGTCCGGGCGCCAACCCGGGGACGTGACAACAATGTCGGTGCCGACGGGCAGTGCCTCGATCGGTCCGGCGAACACCGCGCCGCCGGCCTCAAGCCGGGCGATCGCCGGGGTGCGCGCGCGATCCACGACCGTCACCCGTGCGCCGAGGGCCATCAGGGCCCGGGCGGCGGGCTCACCGGCCACGCCGGCGCCGCAGACCACGACGGAGCGCCCGTCGAACTGCTTGGGCCCGACGGGAACCGGGCCGTGGAAGACATCCACGAAGGCATCGGTCACGGCGAGGACTCATAGCTGGCGAAGTCTGCGTAGAACAAGCCGAGCCCGAAGGCCACGCTCATGCCGGCGATGATCCAGAACCGGATGATGACCGTGATCTCCTGCCAGCCGCCGAGCTCGAAATGGTGATGGATCGGGGCCATCTTGAAGACCCGTTTGCCCCTCCCCGTTCTTATCCGCGTCGCCTTGAAGAACCCGACCTGGATGATGTCCGAGACCGTCTCGACGACGAACAGCCCGCCGAGCACGACCAGCAGCAGCTCGGTCCGGCTCAGGATCGCCATACCGGCCATCAGCCCGCCCAGCGCCATGGATCCGGTGTCGCCCATGAAGATCTGCGCGGGCGAGGCGTTCCACCAGAGGAACCCGAAGCAGGCCCCCATCGCAGCCGCGGCCACAAGCGCGACGTCCAGCGGGTCGCGCACCACGTAGCAGCCGGAGCCGGTGAACTGAGTCGAGCATTCGTTGCGGAATTGGAAGAACGAGATCAGCGTGAAGGCCCCGAACACCATGGCCGAGGCGCCGGCGGCGAGACCATCCAGCCCATCGGTCAGATTCACCGAGTTCGAGGTCGCGGTGATGATCAGGTAGGCCAGGAGGACGAAGCCAACCGCGCCGACACTGATGCCGGCGATATCGCGTACGTACGACAGGTTGGTCGAGGCCGGCGTCAGTCCCTCGCCGTTGCGGAACCGCAGCGTGAGCACGCCGAAAACCAAGGCGACGAATAGCTGGCCGAGGAATTTCGCCCGCGCTCGCAGCCCGAGCGAACGCTGCCGGCGGATCTTGATGAAGTCATCGAGGAAGCCGACAATGCCGAGGCCGACGAACAGGAACAGCAGGAGCAGGCCCGATGCGGTGGGTCCGCGGCCCTCCTGGAAGGCCGTGAACAGATGCGCCGCGCCGTACCCCAGGACGGTGGCCGCGATGATGACGACCCCGCCCATCGTCGGTGTCCCGCGCTTGACCAGGTGGGTCTGGGGGCCGTCGTCGCGGATCTCCTGGCCGAAGCCCTGCTGGCGGAACCACCGCACTACCAACGGGGTGACCAGAATCGAGAAGGCCATCGAGAAGAGGCCGGCGATCAGGACGCTCTTCACGTCGTGACCTCGCCGTTCGGGCGAGCACCAGTCAGCGGCGCATCAACGGGCGGCGCTTCGGAGATCAGGGCCTGGGCCAGTCGCTCCAGCCGGGCCGACCGCGAGGCCTTCACCAGCACGACGTCGCCGGGCTGGATCTCCGCCCGCAGCAGGGTCACTGCCGACTCGATGTCCGGCACCCACTGGGATTCCCCATCCCAGGAGCCCTCTAGCCCCGCCGCCTGGTAGAGCGGGCGGGCCTCGTCCCCCACGGCCACGACCAGCGAGATGTCCAGGCGCACCGCGAGCCGGCCGATGGCATCGTGCTCGGCCAGGCTGGTGGGGCCGAGCTCCGCCATCGGCCCGAGCACCGCGATTGTGCGGCTCGATCGGGACCGCTCATTGCCCGGGCCCTGTGCCCGGCGGGCCCGGCCCATGCCGGCCAGCGCCTTCAGCGCCGCGCGCATCGACTCGGGGTTGGCGTTGTAGGCGTCATTGACGATCACGACGCCGTCGGACCGCTCGGTGATCTCCATGCGCCAGCGCGATCGGGCCCGGGCCGCGGTCAGCCCGGCGCCGACCTGCTCCAGCGTCGCGCCGCATTCCAGGGCGATCGCGGCGGCGGCAAGGGCGTTGGCGACGTGATGCTCGCCGGAAAGCTGTAGCGCGACGCGGGTGGATCCGCCCCCTGCGACCAGGGTGAACGACGCTCGGCCGAACTCATCCAGAGCGAAGGCCTCGGCCCGGACCTGCGCGGACCCCGACTCCCCGACGCCGACGATGCGGGCCTCGGTCCGCGACGCCATCTGCGCGACCACCGGATCGTCGATATTGAGGACGGCGACGCCGCCGGCCGACGCCGGCGGGAGCGCCTCGACCAGCTCGCCCTTGGCTTGGGCAATCGCCTCGCGCGACCCGAACTCGCCGAGGTGCGCAGTGCCGACATTCAGCACCGCGCCGATCCTCAGCGGCGCGATACCGGCCAGGTAGGAGATGTGGCCGACGCCGCGGGCGCTGAGCTCGAGCACGAGGAACCGGGTCTCGGCGTCGGCGCGCAGAACCGTGTACGGGTGGCCGATCTCGTTGTTGAACGACCCGGTCGGAGCGACCGTCGGGCCCAGCGGCTCCAGCAGCGCCGCGACGAGGTCCTTGGTCGAGGTCTTGCCCGATGACCCGGTGATGCCGATGACGGTGATGTCCGGAAGCATCCGCAGGACGGCGTGGGCCAGGCGCCCAAGGGCCGCCGTGGCGTCGTCGACCAGGATGCACGGCAACCCGCCGCGGTCGCCGGGCTCGCGGGTGACGATGGCCGCCACCGCGCCCTGCTGGGCCGCCGCCGCGAGGTACCGGTGGCCGTCGACGTTCTCCCCGGCGAAGGCGAC
>JAOPVO010000277.1 GCA_025966155.1 Pseudonocardiales bacterium | reverse complement strand
CTTGTCCGCGCCGGCGTACGACGCGAAGATCACCCAGGAGTTGTCGTCGCGGGGCTGGTAGACCAGCGGGGCCACGCGCTCGACGCCGGACTTGGCCCCCGTGTGGTGCACCAGGATCATCGGCGCGCCCTCGAACGGGCCGCCGACCTTCCCCTCGTTGGCTCGGAATTCGGCAATGACCTGGTCGTTGAAATCAGACATGCCGCAACCGTAGGGCGCCACCGCCTCTGATCCAGAGTCGAACTGTCGCCGGCGCCGATCAGCGACGGGCCGTGGCGGCGCGCACTCGAGGTGCGAAGCTAATGCCATGGGCTCGCCGGCGTCCGCCGATCCACAGGCCGATCTGCTGCGGGATCTGGCGACGGAGTACGAGCAGCACGATCCGATCGCGCCGGATCGCCGTCGACTGGCCCACCTCGCCGTCCTCGCCCGTCCCATCGAGGCCGGGGCACGGGTCGAGGGGGCGCGGATGGAGCGGGCACCGGGCGTGACCGGCTCGGGCCTGCGTCAGCTGCTGCGCGATGCCCAAGCCGAGCCGCAGCACTGGTTCCCCAACCTGACGGAGCTCACCGAGATGACGCGCGGTCCGTCTGGGGTGACCGTATCCACCTCCGCAGCGGGGACCGTCGCCCCCGAGCGCGAGTCGCTGCTGGTGCGGCTGTCCGACGCCGGCGAGTTCCTGATGATCTGCGGCCACGCGAGCAAGCCGGTTCCTGGGGCGACGGACGCGGCGATCAACCCGCGTCAGCTCGCGGATCTGGTTCATCAGCTGCTCGATGTCATCGCGGCCGCCTCGCGCGGAGCACTGGGCCACGACGGCGACTGGCGCATCGGCGTGCGCATCGCGGGCTTGCAGGGGCTGCTGTGCAGCGATGTCTACGCAGCTGATAGCTACCTATGGCAACGGTACTCGCCGTATCCACGGGACCTCTATCACCAGGCGACCCTCATCGATCAGGCGCAGCTGCAGGGCGCCCGGCCCCGAGTCGTCCAACTGCTGCTGGGCGAGCTGTGCCGCGAACTCGGCGTGGCCGTCTTCCCCTATGCCCGCCGAGCGGAGCTCGCGGTCTAGCGGACGCTGTTCGCTGTCAGCTCAGCGGCGCTCGCGATGGGAACACCGCGCCCCGCCCCAGCCTTGAGCCCCCAGCACTCAATTCTGGAGGCACACGCTGATGACCGAAATCCACCGCCTGCCGGTCCTGTCCCTGGCTGATCAGGTTGTCCTGCCGGGCATGGTCGTGCCGGTCGAGCTCGATGACGCCGCGCAAGCCGCGATCGACGCCGCCCGCCTAGGCGATAGCGTTCCCGGCGGCCGCCTGCTGCTGACCCCGCGCCTGGCCGACCGGTACCCCACCTACGGCGTCATCGCCACGATCGAGCAGCTGGGCCGGCTGCCCAGCGGCGCGCCCGCCGCGGTCCTGCGCGCCGAGACCCGCGCCCGCATTGGATCCGGCGTCACCGGCCCCGGCGCCGCGCTCTGGGTCGAGGCCGAGATCCCGGACGCCCCCGAGCCGGACGAGGCGCAGACCGCGCACATCGAGGCACTGGCCGCGACCTACAAGGCGCTGGTCGTTGCCGTGCTGCAACGGCGCAACGCCTGGCAGATCATCGACACCGTCGAGCAGATCACCGACCCCGCCACCCTCGCCGACACTGCCGGCTGGGCGTCGTACCTGACCAATGTCCAGCGCCGCGACCTGCTCGAGGAGCCCGACGTCGAGGCCCGCCTGGGCGTCCTCATCGAGTGGACGCGGGATCACCTGGCCGAGGTGGAGGTCAGCGACAAGATCCGCGACGACGTTCGCGACGGCATGGAGAAGAGCCAGCGCGAGTTCCTCCTGCGCCAGCAGCTCGCCGCCATCCGCAAGGAGCTCGGTGAGGGCGAGCCCGAGGGGTCCGACGACTACCGGGCCCGCATCGAGGCCGCCGACCTGCCCGACCACGTGCGCAAGGCGGCCGAGCGCGAGCTCTCCAAGCTCGAGCGCGCCAGCGATCAGTCCCCCGAGGGCGGCTGGATCCGGACCTGGCTCGACACCGTGCTGGAGCTTCCCTGGGGCCAGAAGACCACCGACCGCATCGACGTCGTCGAGGCGCGCGCGGTGCTCGACGCAGACCACCACGGGCTGGACGACGTCAAGGACCGGATCGTGGAGTACCTGGCCGTGCGCGCCCGGCGGGCGTCGCGCGGGCTCGAGGTCGTCGGCGGCCGCGGCTCCGGCGCCGTGCTGGCCCTCGCGGGCCCGCCCGGAGTCGGCAAGACGTCCCTCGGCGAGTCCGTCGCGCACGCGCTGGACCGGAAGTTCGTCCGGGTCGCGCTGGGCGGGATCCGCGACGAGGCCGAGATCCGTGGCCACCGGCGCACGTACGTCGGCGCCCTGCCGGGCCGCATCGTGCGCGCGGTCAAGGAGGCCGGCTCGATGAACCCGGTCGTGCTCCTCGACGAGGTCGACAAGGTCGGCGCCGACTACCGCGGCGACCCGGCCGCGGCGCTGCTCGAGGTGCTCGACCCGGCGCAGAACCACACGTTCCGCGACCACTACCTCGAGCTCGACCTCGACCTGAGCGACGTGCTGTTCATCGCGACGGCCAACGTCCTGGAGACCATCCCACCGGCCCTGCTCGACCGGATGGAGCTGGTCACCCTCGACGGCTACACCGAGGACGACAAGGTCGCGATCGCGCGCGACTTCCTCGTGCCACGGCAGCGCGAGCGCGCCGCCCTCGGCGAGGAGGAGGTGACGGTGACTGATGAAGCACTCCGGTCATTGGCAGCGGACCACACGCGCGAGGCCGGCGTACGCCAGCTCGAGCGGCTGGTCGCGAAGGCGTTCCGGAAGGTCGCTACGCG
>JAOPVO010000341.1 GCA_025966155.1 Pseudonocardiales bacterium | reverse complement strand
GGGTCCCGCAGGCCTGGGACTCCAGCGCCACCAGCCCGAAGGACTCGCTGTGGCTGGGGACCACCGTCAGATCGGCGGCCTGGTAATACCGCGCCAGGTCCCGCGGGCGGACCGGCGGGACGAACCGGACGATGTTGGCCAGGCCCAGGTCGGCGGCGAGCTTCTGCATGGCCTCGGGCTGGCGCAGCCCCGATCCGCTCGGGGCGCCGACCACCAGAACCTGGAGGCGATCGGCGAGCTCCCGGCGTCCCTCGTCGGTCGCGGCGCCGTCGATCATGGCCGCCACCGCGCGCAGCAGGACGTCCGGGCCTTTGAGGGGCTGGATCCGTCCCACGAACAGCAGGACGAGCGCATCCGGCGGGATCCCGAGGCGGGTGCGCGCCGTCGATGCGCTGGCCAGGCGGAACAGCTCGAGGTCGACGCCCGGGGGCACAGTGACGACCTTGCCGGCCGGCGCGCCGTACAGGTCGATCAGCTGTCGGGCCTCATCCGGCGTGGCGGCAACGAGCCGGTCGGCCTCGCGCACAACCTGGTCCTCCCCGACGATGCGAGCCAGCGGCTCCGGGGCGTCGCCTGCGGCCAGCGACGCGTTCTTGACCTTGGCCAGGGTGTGCGCGGAGTGCACCAGCGGCACGCCCCAGCGCTCGCGGGCCAGCCAGCCGACCTGGCCCGAGAGCCAGTAGTGGGAGTGGATGAGGTCGTACCAACCGGGCTCGTGCGACGCCTCGACCCGCAGGACGGCGGCGGCGAAGGCGCAGAGCTGCGCGGGGAGGTCGTTCTTGCCCAGGCCCTCGTACGGCCCGGCGTCGACGTGGCGGACGGTGACGCCCGGGTGCATCTCGACCAGCGGGGGCAGGGCACTGGACGTCGCGCGGGTGAAGATGTCGACCTCGACGCCGCGGTCGGCCAGCCGCTTGGCGACCTCGCTGACGTACACATTCATGCCTCCGGCGTCACCGGCCCCGGGCTGATCCAGCGGGGAGGTGTGGACGCTGAGGGTGGCCACCCGGCGGGGCAGTCGCTCGGCGCGGGCAGTTGCGGAGGGGCGCACGGCAGCGGCCCGGCCGGACGTGCTCTTGCCTGTGACGACGCGTCCCGTCATGCGTGGCCCCTTCTCGGCATCGGACTGAGTAGTGATCGGCAACCGACCCGCTGCGACGGGGACTCGGACGGCAAAATGACGGCCGCTGGCATCGACCCTGCTCCACAACACCGTGGGCTGCCCGATCATGCCCGCCCATTCCCGGTCCACCACAATCGCGCCAGGGCGCATCGGCCAGAATGTGGCCATGCGCACCGCACTCGTCACTGGAGCCAGCAGCGGAATCGGGGCCGCCACCGCGCGCCGCCTCGCCCTAGAGGGTTTCCGGGTGCTCGCGGCCGCCCGGAGGGCCGATCGCCTCGATGAGCTAGCGGAGGGCGATGACCGCATCCAGCCGCATGTGCTCGATGTCACCGACGCGGACTCCGTCGAGGCGCTGCGGGCGGCGGTCGACATCTTCGCCCCCGATGGTCTTGACGTCCTGGTGAACAACGCCGGCGGGGCGATCGGCGTCGAGACCGTGGCCGCGTCCGATCCGGCCGACTGGGCCCGGATGTACGACATCAACGTGATCGGCGTGCTGCGGGTGACCCAGGCGCTGCTGCCTTCGCTCGAGCGCGGCGCGGGCGGGCACATCGTCGTCACCGGTTCCATCGCGGGGCACCTCGTCTATGAGGGCGGCGGCGGGTACGTGGCGGCCAAGCACGCGGTGTCGGCGGTCTGCGAGACGCTGCGGCTGGAGCTCAACGGCAAGCCGGTACGGATCAGCGAGGTGGCGCCTGGGATGGTGCAGACCGAGGAGTTCTCCCTGACCCGGCTGCGCGGGGACCAGGCGGCGGCCGACCGCGTCTACGCCGGCGTGGAGTCCCCGCTCGTGGCCGACGACATCGCCGACTGCATCGCCTTCGTGGTGACCCGCCCCGCGCACGTGGACATCGACCTGATGATCATCAAGCCCGTGGCCCAGGCGGCCCCGCACAAGGTGGCCCGCGTCCTGCCCCCCGTTTAGCGCCGTCTAGGGCGGTCTAGGGCGGAACTTCTGGCAATGGCTTGTCGCTGAGCGACAAGCCATTGCCGTGAGTTGGCCCAGCCGGGGCGCTTCAGCCGCCGACGTGGGTCAGCTGCTCCTCGCGCCAGTCCTTGCGGGTGCGGGAGTACACGAGGCAGTCGGCCGGATCGCCGTCCCCCAGGCCGCCGCTGCGCAGGATGCCCTCGCGGACGAAGCCGCAGCGCTCGGCCAGCTTCCACGACGCGGTGTTCCAGACCTCGATGAGCAACTGCTGGCGATACCAGCCCGGCCCCTCGGCGAACAGCAGATCCGAGAACGCGCGCACGGCCGGGGCGGCGAGACCGTGGCCTCGGTCGGCGCGATCATGCAGCAGGTAGCCCAGCTCGATCCCGTGGATAGTGGCGCTGGACCGGTAGAACTGCGTGGTCCCCAGCAGACGGCCGGTGGCCGGGTCGACGATCGCCAGCGCGCCCGAGTCGGCCGTCCAGAGCCCGGTTGCCGCGTGGACCTCGCGCAGCCGGTCGAGGTCGGTAAGGGGCTCGGCGATCGACACGGTGTAGGCGAACCCGGCAATCTGCTCGAGGTCGCCGGTCTCGATCCGTCGCAGCGCTGCTCCGTTGCCCATAGGGCCATATGGTGCCCCTCCGGCCCTAACTTGAGGCAATGATTTGTCGCCCAGCGACAGATCATTGCCAAAAGTTCCGCCTTGGACCCGGCTACAGCAGGCGGGTCGTCAGGCGCTGCTCGTCTACCGTGCCGCTGCTGTTCAGCGCGACCCAGTACGCGGCCTTGTCCTTGCGCTCGGTCAGCGCCTCGACGAACTCCGTCCCCCGGTACAGCACGCCGACGCCGTCATCGGTCGCGTAGCCCGCGGGCAGGGTGCCGGCGCCGATGAGCTCGTGGAAGATCGGGCGGCGCTGCTCCTCGGAGTCGTAGTGGACTCCGTTGGAGAACGGGATGAGCGCCAGCCCGTTGGTCACCGGGCGGAGGTCGGGGCCGAAGGAGTCCGTGCTGCCGCCGACGTGCCAGCAGATCGATCCGGCCGAGACGCCGGTCAGGACGACGCGGGCCTGCCACGCCTCGCGCATCAGTTCGTCGACGCCGTGCAGCTGCCACATAGCCAGCAATCCAGCGACGCTTCCGCCGCCGACCCAGATGACGTCCTGGTCGAGCAGGTGGGCCCGCATGTCCTCGATGTTCGGCATCGGGAAGAGCGCCAGATGGCTGGCATCCAGGCCGCGCAGCCGGGCCGCGTCATAGAAGTTGCGGATGCTCTCGGCGCTGTCGCCCAGCGCCGAGGCTAGATAGCACACTTTGGGCTTGCCCGCCGCGCCGGACAGCTCGATCGCGTAGTCGGTCAGCGGGCCGACCTCGAATCGGACGCGCTTGCCGGGGATCATGCCGCCGGACGTCGCGAGGATGGTTGGTGCATCAGCCGCCATAACCGCCAATCTATCCAACTGCGCCGGGTCGGCCTAGGCGCGGGCGGCTGGCAGCATGCGCGAGCCGGCGTCAGAGCTCGAGGCCGACCAAGCGCGGCTCGGCCAGCAGGGCCACGCCATAGCGAGTGAGCACGCCGTCGCGGATCACCCGGGCGAGGTCGATGATCTGCGCCGCCGTCGCTCCCCCGCGGTTGGTCAGGGCCAGCGCGTGCTTGCCCGACACCGCAGCAGCAGAGCCCACTATGGAGAAGCCCGGGCCGAAGCCGGCGCTCTGGATCAGCCACGCGGCCGACAGCTTGATCCCGAGACCACCACCCGGGAGAACGGCCGGCCAGTGCGCCGTGTCCGGCACAGCGGCTAGGCCCGGCGGGAGCGCGGCCACCACCGGGTTCGTGAAGAAAGAGCCCACGCTCCAGGTATCGGGATCGCCGGCATCCAGCACCATGCCCTTCGACGCGCGCAGGGCCAGCACCGCGGCCCGGACATCGGCCAGCGGCGCGCGGCCCCCGGTCGCGGCCCCCACCGCCGCAGTCACCTGCGCGTATTCCAAGGGGATAGACACTGCGGACACCTGCAGGCGGAGCCGCACACCGAGCACGACGAACCGATCACTGTGCTTGAACGCGCTGTCGCGGTACCCGAGCCGGACCGCGTCCGCCGGCCAGGTCGACCGCTGGGCGGACACCCGGTCCCACACATCGACGGACTCCAGCACCCGGGACATGTCCGACCCATAGGCCCCTACGTTCTGTACCGGCGTCGCGCCGGTGCAGCCCGGGATACCCGACAGTGTCTCGATCCCGCTCCAGCCCTGCTCGACCGCGAGCGCCACGACGTCGTCCCATGGCTCGCCGGCCTCGATATCGAGCAGGACGTCGTCGCCGTCGGCGGCCACGCGCAGGCCTCGGCTCGCGATCTGCACGACGTCGCCGGGCCAGCCGGCATCGCTGACGGCGAGGTTGGACCCGCCACCGACCAGCAGCATCGGGCGGCCAGCGGCATCGGCCGCACGGACGGCATCAATCAGCGCGGACGCGGACTCCGCGCGCACCAGTTGCTGAGCCGGCCCGCCGACCCGCAGCGTCGTCAGATCGGCCAGCCGGATCCGGGCAGATGCCTGCGACGGGACGGGGGCCGGGGATGCGGACGCTGGCACGCCTCGCGACGGTACCGGCTCGCGCCCGGCAACCGGCAACCGGCAACCCGCAACCCGCGATCGGCGATCTGCGATCGGCGATCGGCGATCGGCGATCGGCGATAGCCTGCGCGCATGCCCAAGGCGCCCCGGCTCGCTGCCGGGCGGGCCCGCGCCCTCGGGCTGCCGACCCGCGGCACCACCAACCCGAATCGGCTCCGGCGAATGGACCGGTGGATCGCCCACGCGTGCGCCCCGATCCTGCGCGCCGCCGCTGACCCGCTCGTAGTCGATCTCGGCTACGGCGCGAGCCCGGTGACCGCCGTGGAGCTCGCCGAGCGACTGCGCCCCCTGCGGCCCGACGTCCGCGTGCTCGGCATCGAGATCGACCCCGACCGGGTCGCAGCCGCGCAGGCGTCGGCCGATCCGCCCCGGCTGGAGTTCGTGCGCGGGGGGTTCGAGCTCGCCGGCCGCACGCCGCTGATCGTCCGCGCGGCCAATGTGCTCCGGCAATACCCGGTCGAGGCCGCGCACGAGGCGTGGTCGACGGTGCGCGAGCGGCTGGCCCCGAACGGCGTCCTCATCGACGGCACCTGCGACGAGATCGGCCGGCGCTCGGCGTGGATCGCCATCGACCGCGACGGCCCGCGCACGCTGTCCGTCTCGATGCACCTGGAGACTCTGGAGCATCCGGGCGAGGTTGCCGAGCGGCTGCCGAAGGCGCTGATCCATCGCAATGTCCCCGGCGAGGGCGTGCACGACTTCCTGCGCGCGCTGGATGCCGCATGGGCCGCCGCCGCGCCGCACAGCGCGTTCGGGGCCCGCCAGCGGTTCGTCGCCGCCGCCGAGGCCATGGCAAGGGACTGGCCGCTGCGCGACGGCCGGGCCCGATGGCGCCTCGGCGAGCTGACAGTCGACTGGGCGGCGGTGGCGCCGCGATGACCGCACCGGCAACCGTCGCCCGGCGCGAGCGCACCGAGCGCTGGTTCGTCCACCGCGGCCTGCCGCACTTCATCGTCGGCTATTCGGCCAGTGGCGACGTCTTCACGCGAGCCCTGCCGGTTCTGGTGCTGATCCTGTTGGCCGAGCTGCCTATCGATTCGCGCCTCGGCGATCGGCCCGGCGG
>JAOPVO010000257.1 GCA_025966155.1 Pseudonocardiales bacterium | reverse complement strand
CCGTTGGCCACGAGGTAGACCACCCGCGCCGCCATCGTCTCGGTCTTGCCCGATCCGGCCCCGGCGATGACCACCGACGGGGTGAGCGGCGACTCGATGATCGCCGCCTGCTCAGGCGTCGGCGGATGGGCCATGCCCAGGCGCTGCGCTAGCGCCTCGGCCGACAGCCGGTCCGTCCTTGGGACCAGCGCAGGCGTGGCCGTCATCCGGTCACCGTCCGGCCGTCGACGTGGATCGGGCAGCTGGTCGACAAGCCGCAGAACCGCTCGCAGCGGGTGTTGTACTTGGCCGCGAACTGCGAGCCGCGGTACTTCTGCGCCACATCGAGCACCAGGTTCCGGGCCCAGTCGGGATCCTCGGCGTCGGCCAGCGGGCCCTGCTCCTGGTACTTGAAGTCCTTGGCCGTCCCGCCGATCTGCACGAGCGCCGCCCCGCCGGACACATCGGATTCCTCGAACGCGCCTTCCTGCACGGCCAGCTGATAGGCGCCTAACTGCGGGTGCTGGGCCAGGTCGTCGGCCTTGGCCGCGGACGAGCCGGTCTTGAGGTCGACGATGATCAGCCGCCCGGACGCATCGCGCTCGATGCGGTCGACCCGCCCGGAGAGGATGGCGTCCTCGCCCACCTCGACCTTGAACGATCGCTCGACGTCGACAAGCTCGAGCCCGCCCCGATCCCCGACCCACGCGGCGTAGCGGCGCAGCATGTCCACGGCCTTGCGCCGCTGCGTCGACTGGTACCAGACGGCGGGGATATCAAGCGCCGCCCAGCGCTCCTCCAGCAGCGCCTCGAGCACCGGCAGGCTGGTCGTCTCCGGCTCCAGCGAGGCAATCTCGTGGATCAGCGTGCCGAGCGCGGCCGGCAGCGAGTCGTCCTCATCGCGACCGCCCATGCCCTCGAGCAGCGTCTTGAGCTCGCAGGTCACGAACGCCTCGATGCGCGATGGGCTGACCCTTACCGGCCCGCGCTCCGGCGGCTGCACCGCGCCGTCGTTCGAGAGGTCGAGCAGCCCCCACCACGAGCCGGGATCGGCGCCATCGACCCGCTCGGCGGCGAGGCGGGCCAGATGCAGCGCCGCCTGCCGGCGCTCGGCCTCGGTGGCCGCCGCATTGCACACGACCGACCGCAGCTCGGCCACGATGCCGCGCAGGTGCAGGCGCCGCGGCGCGCTGCGAACCTCCCGCGCGACCACCGCGCCGGTGTCGTCGTGCTCGAGCGGGTCCAGCTCATCGAGGAGGCGCGAGGGCTGCTCCTCGTCGTCGCTGACCGCCGTGACTACGAGCTCGGTCCTGGCACGGGTGACTGCGACGTAGAACAGCCGGCGCTCCTCGGCCAGCTGCGGGGCCAGCGAGAGGTCCGTGACATCGCCGCGGCCGGCGACGACGTCGACCAGCAGCTCGGACCCCAGCAGCGATCCGCGCTTGCGGACATCGGGCCAGCGACCCTCCTGGACGCCCGCGACGCACACGACGTCCCACTCCAGGCCCTTACTGGCGTGCGCGGTGAGAATACGGACGGCATCCGTCCCTCGCCCACGGGCAGCCAGGGTGTCGCCCGGGACCTGCTGCGCCAGAAGGTGATCCAGCATGCCGCGGGCGCTCTCGGCCGGCAGCCGATCGGCGTAGCGTGCCGCCGATGCGAACAGCGCCACCGCGGCGTCCAGGTCGCGGTCGGCGGCCAAGCCCACCGACCCGCCCTGGGAGCTGGACTGCGCCCAGCGCGTCCCGAGGCCGCTGGCCGACCAGATCGCCCAGAGGACGTCCTCGCCACCCGCGCCCGGCGCTGCCGCCGCGGCGCGCCCGGCGAGCAGGACCTCGACCGTCCGCTGCACCGGCCAACGCAGATGCGTCGGCAGCATGCCCACCGCGGGCGGGTCGTTGAGCAGCTCGAGCAGCAGATCGCTGCTCGGCGTGGGCTCGGGCTCGTCGTCCAGGGGCGCGGCATTGTCGGCTATGGGTGTGCCGTCGGGACTGGCGCCGGCCATGCCGCTGGAGAGGTGCCGGCGCAGCCGAAGAATCTGGAGGGTGTCCGCCCGACCAACCGGGCCGGTCAGCAGCGCCAGCGCGACATCGGCGGTAAGCGCCTCGGCATCGACGGAGCATTGGAAGAAGCGCAGCAGCTCGGCCACCGCGGGCTGGTCGACCAGCGGCAGATCGCCGTCGTCGACGACCACCGGGACGCCGGCCTGGGTCAATGCCCGCCGGAGCACCGGCAGCATCGAGCCCGTGGAGCGGACGAGGACGGCCATCCGCGACCACGGCACATCGCGCTCGAGCCGGGCCCGGCGCAGCACGTGCGCCACATAGTCGGCTTCCTCGTGCGCGGTGCGCAGGAGGCGCACCTCCATCCGGCCCGGATCCAGGCTCGGAGCCGGGATCAGGGACCGGTGGTCCCGCGGGCCGGGCAGGCGGGACGCCACCCGCCGCGTCGCCTCGAGCAGGACGGCCCCGCTGCGGCGGCAGGTCGTCAGCGCCAGCACGGGCGCGCGATCGCCGCCGATGGCGAACCGCTCCGGGGCCTCGGCCATGGCCCGCTCGTCCGAGCCGCGGAAGGCGTAGATCGACTGATCGGGATCGCCGACCACGATCAGCTCGTCGCAGCCGGCGCTGATCAGCTCAAGCAGCCGGGCCTGCGCCGGATCGGTGTCCTGATACTCATCGACGAAGATCCGCCGCCGGGCCGCGCGCTCGGCGGCGAGCAGCTCGGGGTTGTTCTCGAGGGCGTCGATAGCGGCCTGGATGAGGTCGGCCGGGTCATAGGCGGCGTCCTGCGCGAACGAGGTGACCTGCTGGTACTGCTCGAGAAACGCCCCCGCCCGCACCCAGTCGGGGCGCCCGCGGCGGCGGCCCTGATCGGACAGGGCCTCGCCGTCGATCCCGCGCTCGACACTGCGCAGCAGGAGGTCGCGCAGCTCGCCGGCGAACCCGCGGGTGCCCAGCGCCGGCGCCACGGAGTCCGGCCACGGCCGCGCGCCGAGGGTCGGGTCGCCGGCCGCATCCCCGGCCAGCAGCTCGCGGATGACCATGTCCTGCTCGGGCCCGGCCAGCAGCCGCGGCGTGGGCGTGCCGTTGTGGACCGCGGCGATGCGCAGCAGGCCGAAGGCGTAGGAATGGAAGGTGCGGGCCACCGGCTCGCGGACGGTCCGATGCAGGCGGGCGGCGATGCGATCGCGGATCTCCCCGGCGGCCCGTCGGCTGAAGGTCAGGACCAGGACGTGCTCGGCCAGCACGCCGCGGTTCTCGACCCGGTCGACGACGGCCTCGACCAGCGTGGTGGTCTTGCCGGTGCCGGGCCCCGCGAGCACGACCAGCGGGCCGCTGATGTGGTCGACCACGGCGCGCTGAACCGGGTCAAGATGGGGTGCTCCGGCCCGGGCAGACGCCGGGCGCGCCGTCAGTCGGTACCCCGTCGTCGCCACCGGACCATGGGATCACATGCCCCCGACAGTTTCGCGGCAGCCCGCCCGAACCGCAGCCTGATGAGGGCCTCAGCTGTCGGCGACCTCGAGGTCGATCGTCGCGATCGCGCGCGGGTCGAACGTCAGCGTCTCGCCGCCCGGGACCTCGGCCGTGATCTCCGGGACGCCGACATCGCGCGCCTCCTCGGTGTCGGCGCGCAGCGTGGCCGTGAAGGCCTCCGCCGCGGCTTGGTCGAGGCCGCCCAGGTCCACGATCCGGGCGTCGGGGACGCCATCGGTCACGATCTTCACCACGTAGCGATCGGTCATGGGAATGGTCTACCCGGTCCGAAAGCAGCGACCGCGCGCCGGCCCCGTCTCTTGGGGAGACGGCCCCCGCCGTCAGGAGGCGGGCACGCCATCCCAGCGGGCCGCGCGCATATCGACGCGGTCGCGATCGGGCCCGCGCATCGGGACGCCCTCGCCCCGCAGCAGCTCCAGCTGGCGGGTC
>JAOPVO010000253.1 GCA_025966155.1 Pseudonocardiales bacterium | reverse complement strand
GGCCTACCGGCTCGCCCGGGCCTCGCTCGGCCAGCTCCCGCGCTCGTACTGCGGCGGCCACGCCACCGCGACGCCCAGCTCGTGAGCGGCGCGCTGCGGCCAGGACGGGTCCCGCAGGGCGGCTCGGGCGATCATCACGGCATCGGCGTCGCCCCCGGCCACGATCCGCTCGGCCTGGGCCGCCTCGGTGATCAGACCCACCGCCGATACCGGGGCGGAGATCGCCGCGCGGACGGCCCGGGCGAACGGCACCTGGTATCCAGGCTCGAGCGCGATGCGCTGACGGGGGTCCAGCCCGCCGCTGGAGACGTCGATCAGATCGACGCCCAGCCCCACGAGGGCGCGGGACACCTCGATCGTCTGCGCCAGGTCCCAGCCGCCCTCGACCCAGTCGGTCGCCGAGAGGCGCACGAGCAGCGCCTGCCCGCCCGGCAGCGCCGCCCGCACGGCCGCCGCGGTCTCCAGCAGCAGGCGGGACCGTCCGGCGAGGCCCCCGCCGTAGGCGTCGGTGCGGGTATTGGACAGCGGCGACAGGAACTGGTGCAGGAGGTACCCGTGCGCGGCGTGCAACTCGACGACGTCGAATCCGGCCGCGGCGCTTCGAACCGCTGCGGCGGCGAAGGCGCCGGGCAGCGCGGCCACCTCGTCGGCCGCAAGCTCGCGCGGCGCCGGCCAGTCGCCGAATCCCGCGGCGGACGGGCCGACCGTCGTCCAGCCGCCGTCGCCGGGCTGCACATAGCCGTGCCCGGCGAACGGCGCGGAGGTCGACGCCTTGCGCCCGGCATGGCCCAGCTGGATGCCCGCGGCCGCGCCCTGGCTGTGCACGAAGTCCGTGATGCGCCGATAGCCGGCGATGTGCTCGTCGGACCAGATGCCGGCGTCCGTCGGCGAGATCCGCCCCTCGGGAGCGATCGCCGTCGCCTCCTGGATGACCAAGCCGGCCCCGCCGCGCGCCAGCGCGCCCATGTGCACGAGATGCCAGTCAGTGGGGTGGCCCTCGACCGAGGAGTACTGGCACATCGGGGCGATCCAGACCCGATTGCGCATCTCGATGCCGCGCAGTGTGATGGGGGCGAACAGAGAGCTCATGACTAGAGCAACGCGGCGCGGACAGCCATGTTCCGTGATCTGCGCCCCAGCCGGCGGCTCAGCGCGTGCGCAGGACCTGGCCGGGCTGCAGGATCACAGAGTCCAGGCGGTTCACTCGGCGCAGGTCCGATACCACCGCGCGGGGGTCGGTGTCGGGCGCCAGGCGCGAGGCCAGCGACCACAGGGTGTCCCCGGCCTGAACTGTGACAACCGCCGGCATCCCAGGCGCATCACCTGCCGCCGATGACGACGAGGGCGCGCTGAGCCAGGCGGTGACGATGATGCCGAGCGCGATCAGCGCAACGGCGCCCGCGCGGACGATCGCGCCGCGGCGGGTCATGCGCAGCGGCGGCGCGGACAGCGCCAGCGCAGCCGAGGGCACGGGGGCGGGCCGCAGGACCAGGGTGACCGGCTCACGCAGCGCAGCAGCCACGCCGACGCGCCGCGGCTCGCTCCAGCCGGTGGAGGGAATGAGCTCGGACGGGACGAGCTCAGGCGCGGCGACCGGCGCAGACCGCCGGCTCGGCGGGGAGACGCGATGCGGTCGCACGCTCGGGGCCGTCAGCGCCCGCGGACCGCCGGGACGCAGCAGCACGAGGCCGTCCCCGTCGGCGCTTTCGCCACGCCGAACCGGACGCTGTGCGGGCCGCGCGGACCGGCGCGCACGCTCGGGGATGAACACCTCGGGAGCGAATTCGGGGGCGAGCGACACGACAACCTCCAGCGGTACTGTCGAACGGGCGTTCGATCGAACGCCCGTGCGAAAGTATTACCAGGACCCACCGACAGAAACCAGATCCCCCCGGCGTGTCTTCGAACAGGTGTTTGGTTTCGGGCCTCTCCGGCGCTACGTTCTCAGACCAGCGACACCGAGCGAATCACTCGCTCCCGAACGAAGAGGAGACCGCCGTGGCACGGCGCACCAGCACAGGATCAGGCGATTCCACGCCCACTGCACTGACGGTGGCGGCCCCTCCCGAGGAGCCCACCTCGCCCTCCTCGCCCATATCGGAGGCGGAGGCCGCGCCTGCGCCTCGCAAGGCGCGCTCGGCCACTGTCACCCAATTCCCCGATGCCACGGTTGCCGGCGACGGCCTCACTCCAAGACAGCGCAAGATCCTCGAGGTCATCCGGGAGTCCGTGCAGCGCCGCGGCTACCCGCCGAGCGTCCGGGAGATCTGCGACGCGGCGGGGCTGGCGTCCACATCGAGCGTGTCCCACCAACTGAGCATGCTGGAGCGCAAGGGCTACATCCGCCGCGACGCCAAGATCCCGCGCGCCATGGATGTGCGCGGCGCGGATGAGCAGCAGGCGGCACGCAACTACCTGTCCAGCTCCGATGTCGATCAGGACGGCGAGGGCCAGATGCCGATCCCGGCCTTCGTGCCGGTGGTGGGCCGGATCGCGGCCGGCGGCCCGATCCTGGCCGAGCAGGTCATCGAGGATGTCTTCCCGCTCCCCCGGTCGCTGGTGGGCGAGGGCACGCTGTTCCTCCTGAAGGTCGTCGGCGAGTCGATGATCGACGCCGCGATCGCCGATGGCGACTGGGTTGTGGTGCGTCAGCAGCCCACCGCCGACAACGGCGACATCGTCGCGGCGATGATCGACGGCGAGGCCACGGTCAAGACCCTCCAGCGACGCGCGGGCAAGACGTGGCTCGTGCCCCACAACCTGGCCTTCGAGCCGATCGACGGCACCCACGCCACCATCCTCGGCCGCGTGGTCACGGTGCTGCGGAAGGTCTGATCCCGGATGGGCGGGCGGCGCGGGGGCGCTCCGGGCTGGGGATCGGCCACGTGACGATCCACAGCAGCACAACCCCCAGCGCCGCGCCCGCGATGAAGTCCGTCAGCCAGTGGTAGTCCAGCAGCGTCATCCCGAGCACCACGAGCAGCGGGCCAGCAATGCGAACGACATTGAGGGCCGCCGCCACGCGCTTCGGGATAGCCGCGGTGTGGCGGGCGGCCAGCCACGTCAGGAGCCCCCACACCAGGATCGCGTTGGCCACGTGGCCGGAGGGGAACGACTGCCCGCTCTTGGTGTGCAGGACATCTGCGGGCGGCGCATTGCGCCCGATGCCGAACTTGATCGCGTAGACCGAGGCCGTCAGCACGACGAGCGCGGCGAGCAGGCGAAGCAGCGGCTCGACTCGTCGGATCCGCCAGGCCAGCCACGCCACGAACGGCACCGCGACGATGAGGACCGGGCCGCGCTGGCCGAACACGGTGAGCACCCGCAGCCCCCGGCGTGGCCAGGCACGGAATCGCAGGCCCCAGTCGTCGCGGGTGAGATGCGAGATCTGGTGATCCAGGCGCGTCAGCAGCCCGCCGGCGAGAACGTCGGCGGTAACAGCGAGACCCACCGCGATGCTGGCCAGCACCAGCCACAGCGGCGGCCGGAGGCCCCGGGCTGGGTCAGTCGGCACGCGGCGTTGCGGGGGCGGCCGGCGACACAGGCGCGGCCGGCGCGGGCTCGCTGGATCTGGTGGGCAGATCGACGGACGTGGCGACAGTGCCGTTATCGGCCGCCGCGCGGGCCGCGGCCTCCCGCTCCTCGTCGTCGGTGTTCATGCCCTTCATCTCGCTCTTGAAGATCCGCAGCGAGCGGCCGATCGAGCGCGAGGCATCGGGGAGGCGCTTGTATCCGAACAGCGCCAGCGCAACGACGGCCAGCACGATCCAGGCGGTAGGTCGTTCGAGGCCCATGGTGTGCACCTTTCCGATGGGGTCGCCGGGGTAGCGCGCCGCTGGCGTTTTCCAGCCTAGGGTACGACTGATCCCTGTGTTGCTCCGGTGACGAACGGCTCAAGGCGCCCCGCCAGTCCGGCGTGCACCCGCGCGACAATCCGGGTGCCCGCGGCGGAGTAGTCCTCCTCGAGGATGTCCCCGCGCTCATGGATGCGGGCCACGAGGTCGCCGCGGTCGAACGGCAGCAGGAGCGACACCGTGACCGCCGGCCGCGGCAGCTGGTCCTCGATCGCCTCGACGAGGCTCTGCATGCCGTCGCCGGTCCGCGCCGAGACGAACAGCGCGTCCGGGGCGATCCGGCGCAGCCGGGTGAGCGCCTCGTCATCGGCGGCGTCGACCTTGTTGAAGACCAGCTGCTCGCGGACGCTCAGCGCGTCGATCTCGCTGAATACCGTGCGGACGGCAGCGATCTGCGCCTCCGGGTCGGCGTCGGAGGCATCCACGACGTGCAGGACGAGATCCGCTGCGGCGACTTCCTCCAGCGTCGAGCGGAATGCCTCAATGAGCTGGTGCGGCAGGTGCCGCACGAATCCGACGGTGTCGGCGAGGGTGTAGATCCGCCCGTCGACGGCCTCGGCCCGGCGGACCGTGGGATCCAGGGTGGCGAACAGCTCGTTCTCGACGAGCACGCCGGCATCGGTCAGGCGGTTGAGCAGCGAGGACTTGCCCGCATTCGTGTAGCCGGCGATCACCACGCTGGGGATCCGGTTGGAGTCCCGCTTGGAGCGCTTGACGTCGCGGGCGGTGCCCATCTCGGCGATCTCCCGCTTCAGCTTCGCCATCCGGGTCGAGATCCGCCGCCGGTCGAGCTCGAGCTTGGTCTCGCCGGGGCCGCGGCCGCCGATGCCGACGCCGTTGGCCGCACGCCCGCCGACCTGCCGCGACAGCGAGCCGCCCCAGCCGCGCAGGCGCGGCAGCAGGTACGACAGCTGCGCGAGCTCAACCTGCGCCTTGCCCTCCCGGGTGTGAGCGTGCTGGGCGAAGATGTCCAGGATCAGCGCCGTCCGGTCGACGACCTTGACCTTGACGATCTCCTCCAGCTGCCGGAGCTGGCCCGGTGCGAGCTCGCCGTCGCAGATGACCGTGTCGGCCCCGACCGCGGCGACCACATCGCGCAGCTCCTGGGCCTTGCCCGACCCGATGTAGGTGGCGGCATCGGGCTTGGACCGGCGCTGGATCAGCCCGTCGAGCACCTCGGAGCCGGCGGTCTCGGCCAGGCGCGCGAGCTCATGCAGCGAGTTCTCGGCGTCGGCGGACGTGCCTGAGGTCCACACCCCCACCAGGACAACGCGCTCGAGCCGCAGTTGCCGGTACTCGACCTCGGTGACGTCCTCGAGCTCGGTCGACAGGCCGTGGACGCGGCGCAGGGCCTGGCGGTCCTCCAGCTCGAACGATCCAGTCGAGTCATCGACCTCGAGATCGTCGGCGGCGATGAACCGCTGGGAATTGGCTGCCCGCTGCGCGGCGTGGTCCTCGCGCTCGAAGGCGGATTGGGAGAGATCGCTGAAGGCGTCAGTCATCTTGACTCCATGGTGGCACCCGAAGCCGCATCGGTCGACAGATTTCGCTTGCGGCTGCGGATTGGCGCCGACGCTGGCGCGATCAGGCAGCGCCCAGCCACTCCGAGGACACCGTCAGCTCCGCGACCAGGACCGCCGGGCCATGCAACAGCACCTCGCCGTCCGAGCGCAGCTCCACGGTGCAGACGCCGCCTGGAACCGTCACCGTCCACAACTCAGGATCGCTGGACGGCGATAAGACTGAAGGCCAAGTTGAGGGTGAGACCTTCGGCGCATGATCCGAGGCGGCAATGGCGGCGGCGCAGATCCCGGTCCCGCAGGACAGCGTCTCCCCCACCCCGCGCTCGTGGACCCGCATCGTCAAGGCGCGCGGCCCGGTGATGGCGACGAATTCGACATTCTGGCCGTGCGGCAGGGGCGGGCGCACTGATGGCGCCACCGTGAGATCGAGGGCCTCCAGTGCCGCCTCGTCGACCACCTTGATCACGACGTGGGGGTTCGGGATCTCCAGCACCGACAGCGCCGACGCGGTTGCCCCGCCGTGCGCGGTGACCGCCGGGATGAACGGCAGTCGACTGGCCTGGCCCATCGCGACGATCCACTCCCCGGCCGGGCCGGCCGCGAGCAGCGCCCGAGTGCCGCCGCGGGTCAGCACATCGAATTGGCCGCCGACCAAGCCCGCGCTGGCCAGGTACTGGGCGAACACCCGGATACCGTTGCCGCACATCTCGGCGATCGACCCGTCGGCGTTCCGGTAGTCCATGAACCACTGCGCCTCGGCGGCGCCTGGATCCAGCGCCGCCAGCGCGCGGGCCTCGGCGTCGGCGCCCACCCGCACCACGCGCAGCACGCCGTCCCCGCCGATCCCGCGGTGCCGGTCGCAGAGCAGCCGGACCTGCTCCTCGCTCAGGTCCAGGGCGCCGTCGTGGTCGGGGACGATGACGAAGTCGTTGCCCGTCCCGTGGCCCTTCAGGAGGCGGATGGAGGTCACAGGGCCAGCGTAGGCGGCGGGCGCTGCGGATTAGGTGGCGCGGGCCTCGGCGAGGGCGCGCTCGACCAACTCGGGCGAAGCGGCGTCGAGCCAGACGATCCGCGGGTCGCGGCGAAACCACGACCGCTGGCGACGGACGAACCGGCGCGTCCGGGCGATGGTGTGCTCGACCGCGGCCTCGAGGTCCCCGACGAGCTCGCCTGCGTCATCCAGCACCGCGAGCAGCTGGGCGTACCCCAGCGCCTTGGCCGCGGTCGGCGCCTCCCGGAGGCCCTTGGGCAGCAGGCCGCGGACCTCCTCGACGAAGCCCGACGCCATCATCGCGTGCACCCGCTGGTCCACGCGATCGTCCAGATCGGCGCGGTCCAGGCCGACGTAGGCGACGTCGTAGAGCGACTCGTAGCTGGGCAGCGTCGCACGGTAGGGCTCCCCCGTGACCTCCAGGACCTCCAGGGCCCGCACGATCCGGCGCCCGTTCGAGGGCAGGATGCCGGCGGCGGAGTCGGGATCGACGGCCCGCAGCCGCTCGTGCAGCGCCGGTGCGCCGATGCCGGCCAGGTCGGCCTCGAGACGGGCCCGGACCTCCGGGGACTCCCCTGGGAACTCCAGCGGATCCAGCGCGGCCCGGAGGTACAGCCCCGATCCCCCGACGAACACCGGGACCGCCCCGCGCGATCGGATATCGGCGATCCGCTCGCGCGCCAGCACCTGATATCCCGCGACCGCCGCGGTCTTGCCCAACGGCCACACATCCAGGAGGTGATGCGGCACGCCGTCCCGCTCGGCCGCCGACGCCTTGGCCGTGCCGATATCCATGCCCTCGTACAACTGCATCGAGTCGGCGTTAACGACCTCCCCGCCGACCGCCTGGGCGATCGCGATACCCAGCGCGGTCTTCCCGGTGGCGGTCGGGCCGATGACGGCGATCACCTCGGGCCGCGATCCGGCGATCACCTCGGGCCGAGATCCGGCGATCACCTCGGGCCGCGATCCGGCGATCACCTCGGGCCGCGATCCGCTCACAGGACCCAGTCGGCGACCGCGTACCCGACGCCGTACGGCGCGCCGGACCACCGGAGGGCAGCCGTCCACGACGGCCCGGCGAGCAGGTCCCCGGCGGCGGCCCAGGCCGGCGCGCCGGCGCAGAGCAGCTCTGCGCCCAGCCCGAGATCGAGATCGGCCAGCGCATCGGCGTCCCCGGCGCCGAGGGCCGCCTCGACCGCCTCGTCGAACGGCACGGCCCGCGCATCCACGTAGCCGGGGGCCTGCTCCGTGCGCCGGGCGCTGCCGTCGCCCAGCACGATCAGGCCCACCCGCGACGCCTCGACCACGCCGATGACATCGGCCGCGGCCCGGCTGCGGCGGTAGTCCGGGCCCACCTCGAGCCCGAGGGCGCCGCTGCGCGGGCCCGCCACCCGCTCGAGCAGCCACGCCCCAACCGTCAGGGACAGCGGCAGCTCGAGCGACCCGCCGCAGGATGGGGATCCGAGGTGGAATTCGCGGTCCAGGCCGTAGCCGGCGAGCGTGCCGCGGGCCAGCGGCGAGTGCAGCATCGAGCGGTCCCCGGACCCGACCAGCAGCAGCTGATCCGGGCGGGACGCCACCACCCGGGCGATCGCGGCGTCCGCGGCGCGGCGCAGATCGTCCAGCTCGGCGGCCGATCCCTGGGCCAATTGCGGCACCACCAACGGCGGGTGCGGGCAGAACGCCACAGACACGATCACGCGACGATCACACCAGCAGGCTAACCGGACTCGTGCAGGGCCCGTCCGCTCGTGTTCAATAAGAACCCATGAGCAGCGACTGGGGACGAATAGACGACGAAGGCACCGTCTACGTCCGGACGGCAGACGGCGAGCGGGCCGTCGGATCCTGGCACGCGGGCGACGCAGAGGCGGGCCTGGCGCATTTCGTGCGCCGGTACGACGACCTCGCCACCGAGGTGACGCTGCTGGAGAAGAGGCTCGCCAGCGGGGCGGGGGACCCGAAGGCCACCCGCGCGCAGGCCGCGACCCTGAGGGAATCGCTGCCCACCGCGGCGGTCGTCGGCGACCTCGACGCGCTCGCCGCGAAGCTGGTCACGATCACCGAGGCCGCGCAGCTGAAGCTGGTCGAGCGCTCCGCGGAGCGGGAGAAGGCCAAAGCCGACGCCGTCGCGGCCAAGGAGGCGCTGATCGCCGAGGCGCAGGCCATCGCCGAGACCAGCACCCAGTGGAAGCGCGACGGCGACCGCCTGCGCGCGATCCCCGAGGAGTGGAAGCTGATCAAGGGCACCGACTCCAAGACCGACGACGCGCTGTGGAAGCGCTTCGCCTCCGCCCGCGATGCCTTCAGCAAGCGCCGCGGCACCCACTTCGCGTCCCTGGACAACGAGCGCTCCGCGGCCAAGTCGGCCAAGGAGAGGCTGATCGCCGAGGCCGAGAAGCTGGCGCAGTCCTCGGAGTGGCGCGAGACCGCCGATGCGCTCAAGGAGCTCATGCAGCAGTGGAAGGACGCGCCGCGCTCCGGGCGCGCCGAGGAGGACGAGCTGTGGAAGCGGTTCCGCGGCGCGCAGGACGTCTTCTTCGCCCGCCGCTCGGAGCAGTTCGCCGAGCGCGACGCCGAGCAGGAGGGCAACAAGGCCCTCAAGCTGGCCATCATCGCCGAGGCCGAGGCGCTGAGCATCGCCAATCCGAAGGCGGCTCAGACTGCGCTTCGGGGCATCCAGGAGCGCTTCGACGAGGTCGGGCACGTCCCGCGCGACTCGATGCGACCGCTGGATGATCGGATGCGCGCCGCCGAGCAGCGGGTCCGCGAGGCCGTCGACGCCGAGTGGCGCGGCGCGTCGACCGAGACCAGCCCGTTCCTGATCGCGCTTCGCGCCCGGCTGGCCGAGGCCGAGGAGAAGCTGGCCAAGGCCGTCGCCTCAGGGGACCCGGCCCGCATCGCCAAAGCCCAGGAGCAGGTCGAGGCGCGCAAGTCGCTGCTGGCGATCTGATGCCCATGAGCGTCGCCGGTCTGCGCAGCTAGCTGGGACGCGCGCCGATGCTCAGCAGCGTCGGCGCGCGGACCGGGGCCGGCGCCGGGGTTCCCGACGCGCCCCGCCAGGCCCGGTGGGAGGAGATGCCGCCGTCGGCCACCAGGTGATGCGGCGCGGCCTGGGTGACCATCGCAGTGACGGTGTCGCCGGAGGCGATAGAGCGCCCGCCCGTGGCCACGTGCACCAGTCGCCCGTCGCGGGCCCGGCCCGATACGCGCCCGGTGGCCGCGTCCTTGCGCCCCTCGATCGAGGACACCAGCACCTCGACCGGCGTGCCGATGAGGGCCGAGTTGGAGTCCCAGCTGACCCGCTCCTGCAGTTCGGTGAGTCGCTCGTAGCGCTCCTGAACGACGGCCTTGGGGACCTGGTCGCCCATTGTCGCGGCCGGCGTGCCCGGGCGCGGTGAGTACTGGAAGGTGAACGCGGTGGCGAATTGCGCTACCTGCGCCGCCTCGAGGGTGGCCTGGAAGTCGGCCTCGGTCTCGCCGGGGAAGCCGATGATGATGTCAGTGGTGATCGCGGCGTCCGGCATCGCCGTGCGGACCCGCTCGATGATGCCGAGGTAGCGGTCACGGCGGTACGAGCGGCGCATGGCCTTCAGCACCGCGTCTGAGCCCGATTGCATCGGCATGTGCAGCTGATGGCAGACATTGGGCGTCTGCGCCATCGCCTCGATGACGTCGTCGGTGAAGTCGCGAGGATGCGGGCTCGTGAAGCGCACCCGCTCGAGCCCGTCGATCTGGCCGCAGGCCCGCAGCAGCTTGCCGAACGCGGCCCGGTCCCCGAACGACCGGCCGTAGGAGTTGACATTCTGGCCCAGCAGCGTGATCTCTACGACCCCGGAATCGACCAGCGCCTCGATCTCGGCCAGCACGTCGCCGGGGCGGCGATCGGTTTCCACCCCGCGCAGGCTCGGCACGATGCAGAACGTGCAGGTGTTGTCGCAGCCGACCGAGATCGACACCCACGCCGAGAACGGCGAGTCCCGGCGGGTCGGCAGGTCGGACGGGAAGTTCTGCAGCGCCTCGACGATCTCGACCTGGGCCTCGGCATTGTGCCGGGCCCGCTCCAGCAGGACCGGGAGGCTGGCCAGGTTGTGGGTGCCGAACACGACGTCGACCCACGGGGCCCGCTCGACAATCGTCGACCGGTCCTTCTGGGCCAGGCAGCCGCCGACGGCGATCTGCATGCCCGGGCGGCTGGCCTTGACCGGCGCCAGGTGGCTCAAGTTGCCGTACAGCTTGTTGTCGGCGTTCTCCCGGACCGCGCACGTGTTGAACACCACGAGGTCGGCCGTGCTGTCGGCAACCGGCCCATTCGAGGTCGAGCGGACGTAGCCCGACGCCTCGAGCAGCCCGGACAGCCGCTCGGAGTCGTGCACATTCATCTGGCACCCGTAGGTGCGGATCTCGTAGGTGCGGGGCCCGCTGCTGTCACTCATAACCGGGCCAGCCTAATCCGCGGCTCAGTGCGCGATCTCGGTCGCACGGGACTCCCGCACGACAGTCACCCGGATCTGGCCGGGGTAGGTCAGCTCGTCCTCGATCTGCTTGGCGATCTCGCGGGCGATGATCCCGGCCTCGAGGTCGTCGATGGCGTCGGGGCTGACCATGACGCGGACCTCGCGCCCAGCCTGCATCGCGAAGACCTTGTCGACGCCCTCCCGGGACGACGCGATCTCCTCGATGCGCTGGAGGCGCTTGACGTAGGACTCGATGCTCTCGCGGCGGGCCCCGGGCCGGGCGGCCGAGCAGGCGTCGGCGGCCTGGGTCAGCACGGCCTCGATCGTCGTGGGCTGCACCTCGTTATGGTGGGCCTCGACGGCGTGCGCGACGGCCTCGGACTCCCCGTGCTTGCGCAGCAGGGCCGCGCCGACGATCGCGTGCGAGCCCTCGACCTCGTGGGTCAGCGCCTTGCCGATGTCATGCAGGAACGCGCATCGCTTCAGCAGGGCGGGCTCCAGGCCCATCTCCGCGGCGATGACCCCGGCCACATGCGCGGATTCCAGCGAGTGGGCCAGGACATTCTGGCCGTAGCTGGTGCGGTACTTGAGGCGCCCCAGCACCGGCAGCAGGCGCGGATCGAGATCGTCGATGTGCAGCTCGAGCAGGGCGTCCTGGGCCGCGCGCAGGCACAGCGCGTCGACCTCGGCGCGGCTGCGCTCGTAGAGCTCCTCGATCCGGTGCGGGTGGATCCGGCCGTCGATCAGCAGTGCCTCGAGGGTGAGCCGTCCCACCTCCCGGCGGACCGGGTCGAAGCAGGAGAGCAGGACGGCCTCTGGGGTGTCATCGATGATGATGTTGACCCCGGTGACGGCCTCGAAGGATCGGATGTTGCGGCCCTCGCGCCCGATGATGCGGCCCTTCATCTCCTCCGATGGCAGATGCATGACCGACACGACGGTCTCGACGGTCTGCTCGCTGGCCACCCGCTGCACCGACTCGGCGACGATGCGCCGGGCTCGGTCGTCGGCCTCGACGCGGGCGGCGGCCTCGAGGTCGCGCACCATGATCGCGACATCGCGCCGGGCGCCGGACTCCGCGGCCTTGAGCACCTCGGTGCGGGCATCGGCGGCCGACAGCTCCGCGACGCGCTCGAGCTCGGAGCGGGCCTGCAGCTGCGCGGCGTCAAGGGCCTGCGCCGCGAGGGACTCCTGCGCGGCGACAACCGACGCGCGCTCGGCGATGGCCGCGCGCTGGGCCTCGAGGTCGGCGGCCGCGGACTCCAGCGCCGAGGCCCGGTCGACCAGCTGCGCCTCGCCCCGGCTGAGGCTGCGCTCGGTGTCGGCGAGCTCGCGCTCGCGGGATTCCAGCGTCTTGCGGTGCTCATCGGCGGCCCGTTGCTGGGCGGCCAGATCGGCGGCCGCGGACCGCAGCTGCTCGGTGCGCAGCACAACCTCCTCATCGGCCAGGGCAGCGGCGGCGCGGGTGGCATCGGCTCGGATCGCCTTCGCTGCCGCCTCGGCCTCCTCCTGCAGGCGGCGGGCCCGAGCGACGGCGGCCTCGCTGTCCAGCGCGGCACCGCGGGCCAGCGCATCGGCCTCGCTCTGGGCCGTTCGGCGCAGGGCCGTGGCCTCGCGCTTGGCCAGCTCGATGATGGACGCGGCCTCGGCATCGGCGCGGCGCTGGGCATCGGCCATCGCAGACGCCAGCTGGGCGTCGGTGGGAGCCGCCGGTGCTGACAGCGCTGCGGGTGCTGACGGAACTGCGGGTGCTGACGGCACTGCGGCCGGCTGCCCGGCCTCCGGCGCATCCGTCGTGGGCGGCGCAGACGGAATCAATGTGTGCCGCCCGCCGGCTGGCTGGGTCAGATAGTCGGGCGACTGCGAGGGGTCGAACCCCACGGAACCTTGAAGGTGGCCGCCAGGAAGCGTCCGGCGGCGATCGGAGAGGTAGAGGCCAGCCAGCGCCAGAACCACGATCAGAACAGTCATGAGAACAACGAGATCAAGCACCGCGGTGAGCCCCTCTCGTCGACAGAAGACGTCGCCAGAGCGGTCTGGATGCGCGATTACCCAGGTCGGACGGGGGTCGACGCGACGGGCCGCAGAGTGGGCGCACGATGCGCCACAGGGCGGGATCAGTCGCGGCACGACCGTCGGGGTATCCCGACGCCGAGGAGTGCGTCCTTTCGTTGGGAGCTTCAGCCGGTCCGGTACTGCAAGGAGAATCTATGGTCGATCGCGTCCTGGACGCGTCAAACAGTGCTCTGGTGAGCCCGAGGCTATGGATCGCGCCGGGACTTTTCAAGCACCACGCCATGGCGGCGCCGCGGAACGGGCGGCTCAAGGCAGCGATTCGGGCCCGAATCGGTCAGATGGATCAACCGAGACCGCCGCGCATTCGGCCCGGATGACGTCGTACGCCAGGCCCGGCTCGTAGCCCTTGCGCAGGAGCAGTCCCACTAGGCGGCGATCGCGAACCAGGGGCTCGACACCGGCCAACCGCGGCAGCCGCTTTCGGACGAGCTCGCTGGCGCGCTGCCGTTCGACATCGCGGTCGATGACCGATACGGCCGAATCGGCCAGTACCGGGTCGATCCCCCGGCGGTCCAGCTCGCGCAGCAGGGCCCGGCGGCCGAGGCCGCGCTCGCGGTGCCGGTCGGCCACCATCGCCCGGGCCAGCTCCTGATCGTCGATCAGGCCGACCTCTCGATAGCGGTCGAGCACCACGCGCGCATCATCGTCGGGGATGCCTTTCGCCCGAAGCGCGGTCTCGAGCTCGGTGCGGCTGCGGGCCCGGCTGTCGAGCAGGCGCAGGCAGATGATGCGGGCTGCGGCCTGCGGGTCGCCGGGCGGGTCCTCGGGATGGCCGCCGTCCTGCGCGTCGACCGGGGCGGGTCGACGCGCAGAACCACGACGGCTGGGGTCGCGCATCGGCCGGCTCAGAAGTCGACCGGAGCGGGCAGCGGGACGACGGCGTCGTCGAGCCTCGCGCCGATGCCCATCTTCTCCTTGATCTTCTTCTCGATCTCGTTAGCCAGGTCCGGGTTGTCGCGCAGGAAGTTGCGCACATTCTCCTTGCCCTGGCCCAGCTGATCGCCCTCGTACGTGTACCAGGCGCCGGACTTCTTCACGATGCCCTGGTCGACGCCCACATCGATGAGCGAGCCCTCGCGGCTGATGCCCTGGCCGTAGACGATGTCGAATTCGGCCTGCTTGAACGGCGGGGCCATCTTGTTCTTGACGACCTTGACCCGGGTCCGGTTGCCGACCGCCTCGACGCCATCCTTCAGCGTCTCGATCCGGCGGACATCCAGGCGGATGGAGGCGTAGAACTTCAGCGCCTTGCCGCCGGTGGTCGTCTCGGGCGAGCCGAACATGACGCCGATCTTCTCGCGCAGCTGATTGATGAAGATCATCGTGGTGTTCGAGTTGCTCAGCGCGCCGGTGATCTTGCGCAGCGCCTGGCTCATGAGACGGGCCTGCAGGCCAACGTGGCTGTCGCCCATCTCGCCCTCGATCTCGGCGCGCGGGACAAGCGCCGCCACTGAGTCGATGACGATGATGGTGATCGCGCCGGAGCGGATCAGCATGTCCGCGATCTCCAGCGCCTGCTCCCCGGTGTCGGGCTGGCTGATCAGCAGCGCGTCGGTGTCGACGCCGATCGCCCGGGCGTAGTCGGGGTCGAGCGCGTGCTCGGCGTCGATGAAGGCGACGATGCCGCCGGCCGCCTGGGCGTTGGCCACCGCGTGC
>JAOPVO010000241.1 GCA_025966155.1 Pseudonocardiales bacterium | reverse complement strand
GGCCGACCTCGAGAGCTGGATGAGGCAGGAGAGTGCCAGGCTGTCGCGCCATGACGACCTCGCCAAGGCGATGGCCTACATGCTGAAACGCTGGACGGCGTTCACCCGGTTCCTCGACGATGGGCGGGTTTGCCTGACCAACAACGCGGCGGAACGAGCCCTCAGGGGCATTGCCCTGGGGCGCCGCTCATGGCTGTTCGCGGGCTCCGACCGCGGCGGCCAAAGGGCTGCGATGATGTACAGCCTGATCGTCACGGCCAAGATGAACGACGTCGATCCGCAGGCTTGGCTGGCCGACGTTCTCGCCCGCATCGCCAGCCATTCAGTGCAGAAGCTCGACGAGCTCCTCCCGTGGGCCTGGCAAGCGCGTCAGCAGCGCCAAGCAGCCTGACCACGGTCACTCCCAGCTACCTGCTGTCTCTCGCCCGCTAACACTCGGCCGAAATGCACACCCGCGGTGCTCGGCGGATGCTCTGATGTCCGTTTTCAAGGGGGCCGGCCGAGCGCGTTCGCCCCGAGCTTCGGGTGACGTCTGCGGATGGATGCGCACGGGAGGAGGCGAGGCTGTAGACGTCGGTGATCATGCTCTGATGCGCGGGTTGGCTACCGCAGGACCGATGATGCGTCCGAGGTTTTCCCTGTCTTACTACGGGCGTCGGCTATGCCGGCCACAAAACATCCGACGGGAGTTCCTCTGCCGTTGCCTCGCCCCCACCCGTGCGCAACGGGTAGGGCCGGCGGTCAGGTGCGCTGCACCTCCACCCCGATCGCCCAGACGAAGCCCGCCAGCTCGCGGGCGATGGCGGTTATCGCGACGGTCAGCTTCTTCCCCTTTCCCGAGAGGGTGCGATAGCGGGCCGTCAGCCGCATCTGCGCCTTGAGCGCGATCTCCCGAACCGCCGGCGGCACACGCTCGTGGATGTAGTGCTTGGCCTTACCTATCCGCGGCGGGTGGCGGTAGGACCAGGCGCTCTCGACCAGGGCGCGCCTGACGCGGGCGTTGCCGGCCTTCGTGATCCCGAGCCTGCGTACGCTCTCCCCTGTCGAGCGCTCGCCCGGCACGAGGCCCAGGTAGCCCATAAGCTGCCGCGGGTTGTCGAACCGGCGTAGGTCGCCGATCTCGACCATGATGGTGGCCGCGGTGACGAGCTGCACGCCGCGGAGCGCCTGAAGCGCGTCGACCACCGGCGCGAGCGACCAGCTCGGCAGGAACTCCACGAGCGCCGCCTCTACGCGTTGCAGCCGCTCCAGCGCGTGTTGGGCCGCGTGGGTCATTTCAAGCAAGACCATTTGCTGGGCAGGGTGCTCGAAGCGTTGCGCCTGAAGCCACTGCCGGTGCCGGGCGCCCCATGTCTTTTTGCCAGGGTAAACCCGTCCGTAGCGCAGCATCATCGAGGAGATCGACTGGCGCTTGCGACGCAGGTCGTCCACGGCGGTCTCACGGGCGCGGACTAGCTCCCGGATGGCCTCGTGGCCCTCGTCTGGAACCCAGACCGCCGTGAGCTCGCCGGCTCGATGCAGGCGGGCCAGCTGCGTGGCGTCCCGCCGGTTGGTCTTCACCCTGTCGCCGGGCTTGCGGGGGATGAGCGAGGGCGCGACCACTGTGCAGCTATGACCCATCGCGATCAGCTGCCGGTAAAGCCCGTAGCCCGTCGGCCCGGCCTCGTAGCAGAAATGTAGCCGGCCGTGGCGCTTGGCAAGCTTGGCCGCCATCCTGCCCACCGCGGCCGGGTCAGCATCGACCTCGCCGAGATACCTAACCTCGCCTTGTCGGCCCGCCTCCGCCACGGCGACCGCGTGCCGCGCCTTGGCGACGTCCAACCCAACAAAAACCTCGCTATCCTGCTCCACGGCTCGTCCTCCTGTGCTGAGGATAGGCTCGCACAGTCGGGCAACCCTCGATTACCCGCGCAGTGTGGGACGAGCCACCCAGACCGGGCACGGACATGCGGTCTTACTGTCCGAGCGGTTGACGATTTCGACGTTGATCTGCTCACAGACGCGGCGCAGCCCGTCCTGAAACTTCGGCCCCTGATACCCGCTGTCAGCGTAGAGCCTCAGCAGGAACGGAAACAGTCCAAACAGCGAGCTCATCAGCATCACGCCGCCGTCGCGGTCCTGGATGTCGGCGGCATGCACGATGCCGCACAGCAGCAGGCCTTGCGTGTCTACCAGGACATGCCGCTTCTTACCCTTGATCTTTTTGCCAGCATCGTAACCGGCCGGGTCCGAGAGCCCCCTTTTTCTGCACTCTTGACGCTCTGGCTGTCGATGATAGCCGCCGTGGGACTGGCGTCGCGGTCAACCAATTCGCGGCATCTGACGTAGAGCGCGTGGTGGATGCGACCCAGTGTGCCGTCGTAATCCCAGCGGCAGAAATAGTCATTGACCGTGCTGCGCGGCGGCAGGTCCTTCGGAAGCGAAGCCCACTGGCAGCCGGTGCTCAGAATGTACATCAGGCCGTTCACGACCTCTCGTTCGCTCACGGTGCGCTTGTTGCCTCCGCGCTTGGCGGCCGGAATCAGTGGGCCGATGATCGCCCATTC
>JAOPVO010000233.1 GCA_025966155.1 Pseudonocardiales bacterium | reverse complement strand
CGGGCGCCGGGGCGCCCGCCGACCCGCCGCTGGCCAAGGGGCTGGAGCTGCCTGCGGCCGGGGAGGCCGCCGCCCACGCCGCCTGGGCCGCATTCCGGCGCGATCGCCTAGCTGGCTATGCAGCGACGCGGGACCGCCCCGACCTCGATGCCACCTCGCGGCTGTCGGTGTACCTCAAGTGGGGCGCACTCCATCCGCGGACCCTGCTGGCGGAGTTGGGCCCCCATGACAGCACGTTCCGGACCGAGCTGTGCTGGCGGGAGTTCTACGCCACGGTGCTGCACTTCTTCCCCGACAGCGCGCGGGAGTACTACCGCCCGGAGCTCGCGGCCATGAAGTACGACACGGGGAAGCTCGCCGATGAGCGGCTGCAGGCGTGGAAGGACGGGCGCACCGGCTACCCGATCGTCGACGCCGGGATGCGCCAGCTCCTGGCCGAGGGGTGGATCCACAACCGGGTGCGGATGATCGTGGCGTCCTTCCTCGTCAAGGACCTGCACCTGGAATGGACGGCCGGAGCACGGCACTTCATGGAGCACCTGATGGACGGCGACCTCGCCAGCAATCAACATGGCTGGCAATGGACCGCCGGCACCGGCACCGACGCCGCGCCTTACTTCCGGATCTTCAACCCGATCACGCAGGGCCGGAAGTTCGACCCGAACGGCGACTACGTGCGCCGCTATGTTCCCGAGCTGCGCGGCATCGAGGGCGCCGATGTGCACGAGCCGTGGCGCGCGCCGGGCGGCAGGCCCACGGGGTATGTCGATCCCCTCGTCAACCACGCCGCCGAGCGCACCGAGTCATTAGCGCGCTATCAGGCGGTGCGGGCCAGCCGCTAGTCCAGCGACGCCGCGGCCTCGCCCCTCCACGCCTCCCGCAACTTGACCCGCGATCCCGAATGCAGAACGGCGGCGCGATACACCCGTGCGGCGATGGCAAGCACGAGCGCGGCGGACAGCACCAGGAGGACCAGCGACAGGGCGATCTGCCACGCCGGGACGTCGCCGCCCACCACGCGAGCCGGCATGGCCAGGGACGACACCGGCGGCACAATGCCCAGCACCTGAGCCAATGTGCCATCGCTCGAGGCCGTCACGGCAAAGGCGAGGAAGTACGACACCATCAGCGTCGCGGTCACCGGGAGCATGACGCCGGACACCTCCTCCTGGCGCGAGACCAGCGAGGCCAGCGCCGCCGACATCGCCGCGAAGAAGGCGAAGCCCAGGACAAACCACACGAAGCTGACGCCGATCGCGCTGTAGGCGCCGTCCGGCAACTCGAACGAGCCGGACACCTTGATCACCGCGAGCCCGACGGCGCCCATAGCCACCAATTGGCCGACCGCGAGAACGCCGATGCCCAGCAGCTTGCCCAGCAGCAACTGCCAGGGCCGGACAGTGGCCAGGATCAGCTCCACGACCCGGCTGGTCTTCTCCTCGACCACGCCGAGGCCGACCCAGCTGCAGTAGCCGATCAGCTGGGCGAACAGCAGCACGACGGTAACGGTGGCGATGCCGCGGCGGGCGTCCTTGTCGCTGGCCTCGATCGCGTCCACCGTCGGCGCCGGCGTCGCCAGCACGCCCGCGATCTCGGCATCGGACAGCCCGGCCTCGCGCAGAGCCGCCTCGAAGGTGGTCGCCGCGACCGCCGCCTGGACGAGGCCCACCACCTGGTCGGTGCCGGAGCGGGCCATGATGCGGTTGCCGTCGACCACGGCGTCCAGGTCGTTGTCCCGGACCTTGTCCCGGCCGTCACCGGCCGAGGCGATATCGGTGACGTCGATCGAGACGCCCTCACCGCCGACGGAGCCCAGCGCCTTGCGCAGCGCAGCCTGCTCCGGGGAGGCGGGGCCCTGGGTCACGATGCCGACGTCGTAGGACGTGCCCCCGTCGCCGCCGCCGATGAACTTGGGCAGCAGCGCGGTGGCCGCGATGACCACGAGAAATACCAGCGTCCCCCACCTGAAGCCCTTCTGGGCCCAGCGCGAATCGATCTCCCGCTTCGCGATCAGCCAGACGATCCCGCCCGCCGCCATCAGGCGGCCTCGGCGATCGCGTCGCGGTACAGCTGGGATAGCGGCTGCGCGCGCCAGCCGAAGCTGACGACCCGCCCAGCCTGGGCGGCCGCGGCCAGCACCTGCTGATCCAGCTGCGGATCGGCCAGCTCGATGGTCTGCACCCCATCGGCGCTCGACGCGATCGACGCGCCGGGCACGCCTGCGAGCCACCCGTCCGGTGCGCCATCGACCCGCACCTGGAGCTGGTGCTCGCCCTTGGCCGCGCGGAGCTCCTCGAGAGTGCCCGAGGCGATGAGCCGCCCGGATCGGATGATCGTGATGCGGTCGCAGAGCCGCTCGACCAGCTCGAGCTGGTGGCTGGAGAACAGCACGGCCACGCCGTCGGCGCAGCACTGCCGCAGGACCTGCGCCATCGTGTCGACGCCCAGGGGATCCAGGCCGCTGAACGGCTCGTCGAGGATCAGCAGCTCCGGCCGGTGCACCAGCGCCGCCGCGAGCTGGACCCGCTGCTGGTTGCCCAGCGAGAGCGCCTGGAGCAGCGCGGTCGGCTCCGCCTCGACCTGCATCTGCTCCAGGAGGCGGGTCGCTGCGGCGGTGCCATCGGACGCGCTCATGCCGTGCAATTGGGCGAAGTAGGCGATCTGGTCGCGGATGCCCATCTTCGGATACAGCCCGCGCTGCTCGGGCATGTAGCCGAACCGGCGGCGCGCCTCGAATGTCAGGGACTTCCCGCGCCAGCGGACCTGACCCGAATCAGGCGACAGCACGCCCATCGCGATGCGCATCGTCGTGGACTTCCCGGCCCCGTTGGAGCCGACGAATCCGACGATCTCCCCCGCCCGGACCTCGAGGGACACATCGTCCAGCGCGGTGACGGATCCGAAGGTCTTGCGCAACTGGTCTACCTGCAACAACGACAACGCCCCCTGGTGTGTAGTCCGCAACGATCACCTTTTCCCTGCCTGGGACAACGCGCAGTGACCCCGGCCGTGCCCCGCCCGCTGAGCGCCAGCCGGTGATCAGGGGTTCAGCACCCGGACCGGCGTTCCGCTCAGGAAGGCCGCGACGTCCTCGACGGCCTGGCCGTAGAAGGCCCGGTAGGCCAGCTGGGAGACGTAGCCGACGTGCGGGCTCAGCACCGTGCGCGGCGTCGAGCGCAGCGGGTGATCGGCCGGCAGCGGCTCGATGTCGAACACGTCCAGGCCGGCCCCGGCGATCCGCTCGCCCCGCAGGACGTCGACCAGCGCCGCCTCGTCGATGATGGGCCCGCGCGAGGTGTTCACCAGGTAGGCGGTCGGCTTCATCAGCGCCAGATCGGCCGCCCCGAACAGCCCGCGCGAGCGGTCGCTGAGCACCAGGTGCACCGACAGCACATCGGATTCGCGCATGAGCGTCTGCTTGTCCACCCAGCGCGCCCCGCCCTCCGCAGCCGCCTCCGGGGTCAGGTTCTGGCTCCACGCGACGATGTCCATCCCGAACGCGGCGCCCACGGCGGCCACCTGACGGCCCAGCCGCCCGAGCCCGGCGAGGCCCAGCGTCGCGCCCGACAGATCCATCGGGACCGAGGTGCCCCACGCCCCGCCGCGCACCGCCGCGTCCTGGGCCGCAGTGCCGCGGACGAGCTCGAGGATCAGCGCCCACGTCATCTCGATCGGCACCCGGCCGCCGCCGGCGGTGCCGCTCACCACGATGCCCAGCTCCTGGGTCGCCGCGACGTCGATGTGCGCGGTACCCATGCCGGTGCTGACCAGCAGGCGGAGGGCCGGCAGGCGGGTAAGGAGCTCGCGCGGGAACCGGGTCCGCTCGCGGGTGACGATCAGCGCGTCGAACGGCGCCAGCCGCTCCACCAGGGCGTCGGCATCGCGCAGGTGGTCGTGGAAATACGTGACCTCCACGGCGCCGTCGGCGAGGTTGGCCCACGGCATGAAGCCCGCGGCGGCGCGCTGGAAATCATCGATGACGGCAATGCGCAGCATGGGGGTCCTTATCAATCAGGGGGCGAGTCGGTGGGTGGCCCAGTGGTCGCCGTCGCGCTCGAACAGCAGCCGGTCGTGCAGGCGATCGGGGCGGCCCTGCCAGAACTCCACGGCCTCGGGCACGATCCGCAGCCCGCCCCAGTAGGGGGGCAGCGGCACATCGGCCCCGTCGAACCGCGCCGCGCAGTCGGCATAGGCGGCCTCGAGCTCGGCGCGATCGGCCACCCGGGCCGACTGCGGCGACGCCCACGCGCCGATCTGCGACCCCCGCGGCCGGCTCCGCCAGTAGGCCAGTGTCTCGGCCTCGGGCACCGGCTCCACCGGGCCGCGCAGGCGGACCTGGCGCTCGAGCGGCAGCCACGCGAAGACGGCCTCGGCGTACGGATGGGCGTCCAGCGCCGCCCCCTTGGCCGAGCGCAGATTGGTATAGAACGCCACCCCGCGCTCGTCGATGGACTTCGCGAGCACCGTGCGAACCCCCGGGCGGCCCGTGGCATCGACCGTCGCCAGCTGCATCGCGTTGGCCTCGCCCACCTGGCCGCTGGCCGCGGCCGCGGCGAACCACTGGCCCAGCAATTGCGGCCACGTCACGTCTGGATGCAGCGCCTCGTCGATGCGATTCTGCTCGTACGACCGGCGCATGGGCGCAGGATCCGGCGCCGCGGCGGTGTCGGCGCCGTCATCGGTCGCGGGGGTCATGGGCCCAGTCTGCCGCCGCCGACGCTGTGCGGCCCAGGGCCGGGGGTTGCTGGATGCGGTCCGGCGGCGGCCCCGGCTGCAGGGGCGATCGCGCAACGGAATAGCGTTTCTTCCGAATCGGATAGTTCTGTGATCCAGCTTGCGTCCCGCTCTCTAGCTGAGGGACTCCCCGACCCACCACAATTGCCGCTGGAACACGCTGGTTGGCCGCAACCCGCCCAACCGCAGCCCCTCCCGACAAGAATCGGAGACATCGATGTCGACTGACTTCAGCCCGGGTCTCGAAGGCGTTATCGCATTCGAGACCGAGATCGCCGAGCCCGACAAGGACGGCGGATCGCTGCGGTATCGCGGGGTGGATATCGAGAACCTCGTCGGCAAGGTCACATTCGGAAACGTGTGGGCCCTGCTCGTCGACGGAAAGTTCGGCCCGGGCCTGCCCGCCGCCGAGCCCTTCCCGATCCCCGTCCACACCGGCGACGTGCGAGTAGACGTCCAGGCCGCGCTGGCCATGCTGGCGCCGATCTGGGGCTACCGCCCACTGCTGGACATCAGCGACGAGGAGGCTCGCGACAACGTCGCGCGCGCCTCGGTCATGGCGCTGTCCTACGTGGCGCAGTCCGCCCGTGGCCTCGCCACGCCGGCTGTCCCGCAGGCCAAGATCGACGAGTGCAACACCGTCATCGAGCGCTTCATGACGCGCTGGCGCGGCGACCCGGACCCGCAGCACGTCAAGGCCGTCGACGCGTACTTCACGTCGGCCGCCGAGCACGGCCTGAACGCCTCCACCTTCACCGCCCGCGTCATCGCCTCCACCGGCGCCGACGTGGCGGCGGCGATCTCCGGCGCCGTCGGCGCGATGAGCGGGCCGCTGCACGGTGGCGCCCCCGCTCGCGTGCTGCCGATGATCCAGGATGTCGAGAAGGTCGGCGACGCCAAGAAGGTCGTCGACGCGATCCTCGACAAGGGCGATCGCATGATGGGCTTCGGCCACCGCGTGTACCGCGCCGAGGACCCCCGCGCCCGTGTGCTCCGCCGCATCTGCAAGGAACTCGGCGCCGAGCGCTGGGAAGCTGCCGACGCGCTGGAGAAGGCCGCTCTCACCGAGTTGCGCTCGCGTCGCCCCGACCTCACGATCGAGACGAATGTCGAGTTCTGGGCCGCGGTCATCCTCGACTTCGCCGAGGTCCCGCCGCACATGATGCCGGCCATGTTCACCTGTGCCCGTACCGCCGGCTGGTCCGCGCACATCCTCGAGCAGTAGAAGACCGGCCGCCTCGTGCGTCCGTCGGCGCGCTACATCGGCCCCGACACCCGGCTGCCCGAGACCGTCGAGGGCTGGGACACCATTTCCCACGCCTGAGCAGCTCACCGCAAGGCCCCTGCGATGCGCCATCCTCCGTTGGAGGGTGGCGCATCGCGCTTTCCCCAGCTGGGCCGAATCTCAAGCGCTGCCCGCTCTGGGAGGATTAGCGCGTGACTCGCGCCCTGCCCCAGATCCCGGACGACCTCAAGCCCCGCGACGGGCGCTTCGGCTCCGGCCCCACCAAGGTGCGCCCCGAGGCGCTGGCCGCCCTGGCGCCGGGATCCCCGGGCGCGGCCCTGATGGGCACCAGCCACCGGCAGAAGCCGATCCGCTCGCTGGTCGGGCAGATCCGGGCGAACCTGGGCGAGCTGTTCGCGCTCCCGGAGGACCACGAGGTCGTGCTCGGCAACGGCGGGTCCACCGCATTCTGGGACGTCGCGACCTTCAGCCTGATCCGCGAGCGCAGCGCGCATCTGGCCTGCGGGGAGTTCGGCGCGAAGTTCGCCGCCGCCGCCGCGTCGGCCCCGTTCCTGGGCGACCCCGAGATCCGGGTCGCGTCCAACGGCAGCGCGCCGCCGCACGAGGCGATCGCCGGCGTCGACGCCTACGCCTACCCGCACAACGAGACGTCGACCGGCGTCATGCTTCCGGTCATGCGCCCCGGCGGCGCCGACCAGCTCACCCTCGTCGACGCGACCTCCGGCGCCGGCGGCCTGCCGGTCGACATCGCCAATGCCGACGTCTACTACTTCGCGCCGCAGAAGTCCTTCGGATCCGACGGCGGCCTCTGGTTCGCGCTGATGTCCCCGGCGGCACTGGACCGGGTGAGCGAGATCAAGGCCTCGCGGCGCTGGATGCCCGCCAGCCTCGATCTCTCGATCGCCCTGGACAACAGCCGGAAGGATCAGACCTACAACACCCCGGCCCTCGCAACACTGGTGCTGCTGGCCGATCAGCTGCGCTGGATGCTCGCCGGCGGCGGCCTGGACTGGTGCGTCTCGCGCACCACCGAGTCCTCGACCACGCTGTACGACTGGGCGACCAAGACGCAGTACGCGACGCCGTTCGTCGAGGACCCGGCGCTGCGCAGCCTGGTCGTGGGCACCATCGACATAGACGAGTCGATCGACGCCGCCCAGGTCGCGCAGATCCTGCGCGCGAACGGCATCGTCGACACCGAGCCGTACCGGGGCCTGGGCCGCAATCAGCTGCGGGTCGGCATGTTCCCGACAATCGACCCGGCCGATGTCGAGGCCCTCACCGTCTGCATCGATTGGGTCGTCGACCAGATCGCCTAAGCCGGCTCCGCCTCCCCGGCGTGGGAAACCGGCGCCGGGCCGCTCCCGGACGTAGTGTCGGGCCCGATCCAGCCCGAGGAGGTCCCATGCGCCTGCTGCGCTATATAGGCCCAGGCAGCGAGCCGAATGGCGGCTCCGCCGAGATGCTCATCGTCGAGGACGCCCACAACGGCGAGCGGTTCGGGCTGTTCCTCGACGACCCGCTGCGCGGTGCGCTGACATCCCCGCCTGCTGCCGCCCCGGTGGCGAGCCCTGCGCCGCCTGCATTCCCGCCGCCTGCTTTCGCGACGAGGATCGCGCCGCCGACGGCCGCACCGAGCGCACACCGGGCCGCCCCGCGGGCGCCGTCGCAGCCGCTGACCCCGCGCGAGATCCAGGTCCGGGTCCGAGCCGGGGAGACCCCGGAGTCCCTCGCCGCCGAGACCGGCGTATCCCCCGATCGGATCGTCCGCTTCGCCTACGCCGTGCTGGAGGAGCGCTCCCGCGTGGGCGCCGAGGCGCGCCGCGCCCGAACGCGCCGCGGAGGCCCCGAGGGCGAGATGCTGCCCTTCGGCGAGGTCGTCGACGCCCGGTTCGAGGAGCACGGGATCAGCGCCCAGGAGATCTCGTGGGATGCCATCCGCGAGGGCGACGGGCCATGGACCGTGATCGCCCGCTGGCGGTCCGGCGACCTCGAGAGCAGCGCCCGCTGGAGCTTCCTGCTCGGCGCCCGGACGGTGGTGCCCGACGATGACACGGCTATGGAATTGCTGTCCGATCGCCCGGTGCAGCGCCACCAAGGCGTGCCGCTGACGATGGTCGCGGTGCCGGAGCCCGAGACGGGAGACGACGACGCGGGCAACCTGCGCCGTCTCCCCACCCGGCCCGACGATCAGTTCTTCGATCAGGAGGCGTTCAACGACGGCCAGGCCCCGCCCGCCCCGGTCGCGCCAACCCCGAGTTTCGGCGGGTTGCGCGCAGTGCCCAATCAGCCCCCGGCGTCGGCGCCGGGCGCCGCACCTGCATCCCCGCCGGCCGTCGCGCACCAGCAGCCGTCGGCTCCCCCGCCGCCGGCACTCGGCGCGTTCTTCGACAGTGGCCCGTCGCACAGTGACCCCACGCTGCCCTTGGACCTCGGCGACACCGGCCGGCTGCCCTTCGACCTGCCCGGCAACCAGGACCCGCCCCGGGTGCTGATCGAGTCCGACGACCTCATCGAGGGCGACGACCTTCCGCCCCGCGCGGCCGCTGGCCCCGTAGAGGACGCAGACGCCGAGGACGAGTCCTCGGGCCGGGCCCGGATCCCGTCGTGGGACGACATCCTGCTGGGCGTGCGGCGCAAGCGCGACTGACCGCCGGACGCACCCACGATCACACGCGCTAGCGGGGCGCCGTCAGATGCGAGAACGCGACGGCGGCGGCGGTGGCGACATTGAGGGAGTCCACCCCGGTGGCCATGGGGATGCGGGCGCGGACTGTCGCGGCGGCCATCGTCGCCTCGGTCAGCCCCGGCCCCTCGGCCCCGAGCACCGCTGCCCACGCCGGCAGCACCGGCAGATCGCGCAGGTCGACCGGCCCGGACGGCGTCAGCGCCACGGTCGAGAAGCCGCGGTCGGCTAGCTGCGCGAGGGCCTCGGGCGCGCCGCCATCTCGGGCGCCGGGCCGCAGTACCGCGAACGGCACCCGCAGCACGTGCCCCATCGACACCCGGACGCTGCGGCGGTAGAGCGGATCGGCGCAACGGTCATCGAGCAGCACCCCGTCGATGCCGAAGGCGGCCGCATTCCGGAACAGCGAGCCCAGGTTCTCGAAGTCGTTCAGCCCCTCGAGCACAACCAGGCGGGTTGCCGCAGCGACGACCTCGTCGACGGTCAGTGGCGACGGGCGGGTGGCGGAGGCGAGCACCCCGCGGGTGACCCGGAACCCGACAACCTCCGAGAGCAGCCACTTGTCGAGGGAGAAGGCCGGCACGTCATGACCGGCGAGGTACGGCGCCAGCGCCTCGATGCGGTGCGCCTCGCCGATGACCGCGCGCACCGGGTACGGCGAGCCGAGCAGTCGCTCGACCACCGATTGCCCCTCGGCAATCACCACCCCGCGCCGGTCCGGGCGGACATCGGCATCGCTCAGGGCCCGGAAATCCTCGAGCCGGGGATCCGCGGCGTCGTCGATACGCACGACGGTGGCCACCGCGCCATCCTGCCTCAGGGGCCGCGCGGGCCCGCAGGCAGGAGCGTCGCGGCCCGCTCGAGCAGGCCAGCCCGGCTCATCCCCCCGGTGCGGCCAGAGGCGCGGCCAGCGCCGTCGGGCACAGCATGACGATCACGCCCGCACCGACGATGGCCTGCCGCGCGCCGAAGTTCTGCGCGAACCAGCCGATGATCGCGAACCGATCGATCCCCCGCCGATCGTGCAGACCAGGTAGAGCGCCATCACCCTTGCTGGTGGGAGGTCGCAGGCCCGGGGTCACTACTCGGTCGCGAGCCGGGACATAACCTCACTGGCCCGGGCCAGCAGGTCGCGATCCCCGGCGGTGAGCGTGGCCAGCTGCGTGGCCAGCCACGCATCGCGCAGCTTGCCCTCCTGCTCGAGCAGCTCCCGCCCGGCGTCGGTGACCTGGATGACGATCTGCCGGCGGTCGCTGGGGTGCTGCTCGCGCCGGGAGAGGCCGTGCTCCTCGAGGGCGACCAGGATCTTGGTCATCGATGGCGGCTGGACGCGCTCGTGGGCGGCCAATTCGCCGGCGCTCATGGGGCCGTGCTTGAACAGGGTGCCCAGCGCCATCAGCTGCGTGATCGTCACCGAGATGTCGGCGCGCTGGCTGCGCAGGCGCCGGGTCAGACGCAGGACGGCGTGGCGCAGGTCGGTGGCCAGTCCCGCGGTCTCCGGCGCCTCGGTGGCTCCGCCTGCCGGGGCGCCCGGAACGACATCGGCGAGCTCGGCTGTCGCGTCGGAGTCGGCAGGGGCGGCGGGCACGAAGGTTAGATTAACTAACAATGTGATGCCGCGCTAGCTGCGTCCCTAGACTGCGGTCATGCCCGACATCACGCCGCCGACCAAGGCGGCTGCGCCGGCCGGGTTGCGGCCGCCGCCGGATCCAGTGCCGGTAGACGCGGCCCGGATCGTCGCGGCGGGGACTGCGCTCTGGGCCGTCGCATTCGTGGTGCTGCTGCCGTTCTGGTCGCGACTATCGGATGCCGGCAACCTGTTCTGGCTATGGACCTGCCTGTGCGGCACGGCGTTGGGATTGCTCGGGATCATCGTTATCCGGCGGCACCGCGGCGAGGGACGCGTGCAGTAGATCTGTCCGCACTGCCCGGAGGCGCCATTGCGTCCGGGCCGATGCGGTTGCGCCTAGACGACAGCCGGGCCGGCGAAGGTCCGGTCGTACGCGCTGTTGCGCGACCCGTTCGCGACGGGCTCGGCGTTGCGCGCGTCCACGTGGGCCTCGCTGAAGTCGGCGAGGACGACGTAGCTGGTGCCGTGGGTGCGGTTGCGGTGGATGAGTCGTGTCGCTGCTGCGTACATGGTGGTGCCTTCCTGTGGCGGATCCGAGATCGTCGGTCCCAGCCGGACGGTGCCGCGGGTGCGCGGCCGTTCCGCAAGCGATTCGTTAGTAACGCTTACGAACGTCTCAACACCGGAAACGTACTCGCTATTTCAGGAAGTAACTCAGGTCACCCCAGCCCTTGTATCGCCGGGCCTGAAGCGCTCTCGGCCGGGGCCCAGGAGCGATCAGTCGAGGGCGTCGACCAGATCCATGCCGGCGTCCAGCGCCTCGTCGTCGGCGACGTGCGGAGCGGGCGCCGGGTCGGCCGAGGCGACGACCAGGGCCTCGGAGTGCGCACCGCAGCCGTGCTCGATCGATACGACCCGCCCGTCCGACGGGGAGAACTCGTTGCCGCAGGCGCCGAAGTGGCCGCCGAGCGAGCCGGCCAGCGGGAGGTAGAAGCCGCAGCTGTCACAGTGGCCCGGCGCCTGGCGCACCATCGGCGAGTCGCCGCCGGCCGTTCCGTCGAGCCAGCGGGCGGCCGCATCGGCCCGGCCGTCGCGCGAGAGCACTCGCACCCGGCCCAGGCCCCACTCGCGGGCAACTGCGGATGGGACGTCATCCGGGCCGCGCACCGCTACCGACGTGTCGGGGTCCGGCGAGCCGTCGGCGCCAACCGCGTCGACGGCTGGATCGCCGCCGAGGGTGTAGCCGGGGACCAGGCGCGGGTCGTCGATGGTCGTCGGCAGCACGTCGCCGGGGCGCAGGTCCTCGGCGCGGATGCGCTCGGACCACGGCACCCATTGCGGCGCCTGGAGGGCCTCGTCACCGGGCAGCAGCACAACCTCGCACACCGTGGCGACCTTGGCCCGCGGAGCGCGGGCGACGCTCACAGCCCAGTGCCAGCCCCGATAGCCCGGCAGGGTCGCGTCGAAGCGATGCACCACAAGGCGCTCGGCCTCGGCGAAGATTCCCAGCGCCGCACCCACGTGCTCGCCGCCGACCTCGAGCGCAGCCGCGAGCGCCAAGTCGTGCGCCGCGGCCGCGACGGGGTCGGGCTTGCCTACCGCACGGCGCGTGCGCGCACCGGGCTCCGGCGCATCCGTCGGGCTCGGTGCGAGGTCGGCCTCGGGTGCTGCATCTGTGCTCACGCCCACCATTGTCGCGCAGCCTGAGGGATCGGCGCGCCGCGGTGAGGCAGGATGAGTAAATGCCCCGTCGCGACGACCGCAGCGACCGCCGGCCAGGCCGGTTCAGCAGCTCCGGGCACACCGAGCATCGCCCGACCCGCGCGCCGCGAGGTTCCGATGCGCCGCATCCGAAGGTGCCGCCCTTGGCCCCGCCGACCTTGCCGACTGCGCCTCCGGCGATGCCCGTGGCGCCCCCGGTCGAGGACTTCTCCCGGCCGACGTACCACCACATTGCGCCCCCTGCTCAACCGCCGTTGGATCAGCGCCCGTCCGACCGGACCGAGGCGCTGCCTATGCTGCCGCCGGCCCCATGGACTCTGCAGCTCCCGCCCGGGCCGGCCCCGTACCAGGGCCCTCAGCCGACAGCCGCGTACCCGACAGTCGGCTATCCATCTGCGGTCCCGCCCGCAGGGCCCCAGATGCCTGCGCCGCTGGCACCGCCGACGGCGCCGCCGATGCCGCCGCAGATCAGCGTCACCAAGGTGATGCTGGATCGCACGAAGTACCTGTCGATCGTGGCGAAGGACCGCGTTCGGTCGGCCAGCGAGGCCGACGGCGCGCGCGAGTCCGGGCTGACCGCGCTGCTGTGGAACCAGGTCATGTCCCTGGCCGCCGACGCGATGATCACCGTCGCGCTGGCCGGGACGATCTTCTTCGCCGCCACCGGCGATGCGCAGCGCGGCAATGTCCTTCAGTACCTGCTGATCACCATGGCGCCGTTCGCGCTGGTCGCCCCGATCATCGGCCCGCTGCTGGACAAGCTCCAGCACGGGCGGCGGTTCGCGATGGCCGGCACGGCGATCGGCCGGGCACTGCTCGCCCTGGTCATGGCCAGCCACTTCACCAACTACCTCGTCCTGCTGCCGGCGGCACTGGGCTCCCTGGTGCTGTCGAAGGCGTATTCGGTGCTTCGGGGGTCAGCCGCCCCGCGCCTCGTGCCGGCGGACATGACCCTGGTGACGGCCAACTCCCGGCTCTCGATCTTCGGGCTCGGGGCCACTGCGATCGGCGGCGGCTTCCTCGCCATGTTCCTCAGGCTCACCGGCTCGTATCAGTGGGGCCTGCGCCTCACCGCCATCGCCTTCGCGATCACGGCGTTCTACGCGATCAAGCTGCCGCGCTCGGTCGACTCCGACGTGCGCGCCCCGCGCCACCCGGGGGAGCCCAACCGCCCGCAGCGGACCGACAAGCTCCCGTCCTCCGCGCGACTGCGCGAATGGGCGAGCCGCGGCTTCGGCCAGGAGGTGCTGACCAGCCTCCAGGCTTCCAGCGCGCTGCGCGGCATGGCCGGGTTCCTCACCCTCTTCCTGGCCTTCTACATCCAGCAGACCGCCAGCGGCTTCGACGCGGTCTTCGACCTCGCCCTTTTCGCCCTTGCCGCGGGCGGGGGCAGCTTCGTCGGCACGGCGGCCGGGGCCCGGATCAAGCTGGGCCAGCCCGAGGCCACCATCCTGATCTGCGCGCTGGCCGCCGCCGCCTCGTGCATCGTCACTGTCTTCCTCTTCGGGACGACCCTGGCGATCATCTGCTCGGCCATCGTCGGGGCCGCCAATGCGCTCGGCAAGCTGTCGCTCGACGCGGTGATCCAGCGCGATGTCGTGGAGTCGCTGCGCTCCAGCGCCTTCGGGCGGTCCGAGACATTCCTCCAGCTGGCCTGGGTATTCGGCGCGGCTCTGGCCGTCATGCTGCCGGCCGGGCGCGGGCGCCTGGATCTGTCAGTGGCCACGGTGATCCTCACCCTGGTCGTCGGCGCCATCGCCCTGCACGACCGCGCCGTCAAACGCACGTCCGCGCGGTGAAACTCAGCACCTCGCGCCAGCGCCGCGTCCGGTCAGCGATACTCTGCCCCAGTCCGCCACCGACGCCGGGAGCCGCTCACATGTCGCGCCGTGCCCTGTTCCTCCTGACCGCGCTTCTCGCCGCCGCCACCATGCTGGTCGCCTGCGACAAGCCGCTGCCCAAGGTCACGGTGTCCGGCGACGGAAACATCGTCAACCTGTCGGCCAGCACCTACTGCTTCGATGACGACCACTGCCGCGATGGCGAGGTCAGCGACTACAGCGACGCTCCGGTCCTTAAGATCGGCCGCGGCGAGGACATCCTGGTGAGCGTCCCCAAGGTCGTCGCGACCGGCCAGTGGCTGGTCTCGGCGTTCCGCGTCGATGCCAACGGCGACCAGCAAGCCGTCGAGGGACTCGGTACCCCCACCCTGCACGACGTGCACACCACCCGCATCCAGACGGCCGTAGCCGGTGATCAGGGCTTCTTCCTCGGCATCATCGAGTTCGACGACAACGCCAAGGACGTCACCGGGACCTGGGTCGTCCAAGTCCATCTCGAGGATTAGCGCCCGCCTCGGGCGTTAGCGCATCCGCAGCATGACGAAGGCCCCGCCGGTACTCGCGGGGCCTTCGTCATGCTGGGCGGGGCTGGGCCCGTCAGCCCTCGAGGTTGTCCGCGACCGCGCGCAGCACGGACGCGATCTTCTTGCCCTCGGCCTTATCCGGATAGCGGCCCCGGCGCAGGGTGTTCGACACGTCGTCGAGCATCTTGATGACGTCCTCGACGATCGGGCTCATCTCCTCGACCGGCTTGCGCGTGGCCCGGGCGACCGACGGCACCGGGTCGAGCATCCGGACCTGGAGCGCCTGGTTGCCCTTGCGCCCCTGGACGATGCCGAACTCCACGCGCTGCCCGGGCTTGAGCTCCTCGACGCCTGCGGGCAGGGCGTCGCGATGCACGAAGACCTCGGCGCCCTCCTCGTCGGCCAGGAATCCGAAGCCCTTCTCGCCGTTGTACCACTTCACCTTGCCGGTAGGCACTGGAGCTCCTCTTATCGGTTGTAGGTCGGGCGCCGTCTTCGGAGTCGACGGGCCCGTGGATCAGGCTGGCCGCGGCACACGCTATCTGTGCCGGCCCAGTTCGGCACGCGGGATACTGGACCGCATGGACGAGACCCGCGCCGCGGACCCAGCCGCGGTACCCGCATCGGCGCCGACCCAGTCTGGTCGCCGCCTGCCCCTGCTCGGCGAGACGACGGGGCTGGTGCGGATCGGGCTGCTGCTGTTCCTCGTCGGTGTTGCGGTGATCGCCGTGGCCATCATCGGGTTCTTCCTCGGGGTGCATAACTGGCCCGTATGGCTGAACGTCTGCTGCGGCGCGTTTGCTCCCGCCGGTATGGCCCTGGCGCTCATCGGCGCATTCGCCGGCGGCCGCCGCGATCAGAAAGCGGCGCTGCGGGCGGTCAGCCAGTAGTAGCCGCGCGGCGGGCGCTGGCGACCCACCTGCGCGCGCGGTCCTTGGCCTCATCCGGCAGTTGCGGGGCCTGCAGCAGCCGAGCCGCGAGCGATCGGTCGCCGGTCAGCGCGCGGAACACCTCGCCGATCGTCACGCCGTGGTCCGGGCGCTCGACCACAACGATCTCATCGCCCGCGCCGACGTCCCCGGCCTGGAGCACCCGCACGTAGGCGCCCGGCGCGCCATGGGCGGTGAATCGCTTCTGCAGCTGCGGCACGGCCCAGAATCGCTGGAAGGTGCCGCAGGGGATCCGCGGGACGCTGACCTCCAGGCGAGTCGAGCCGATGGCCCACTGCTCGCCGATCACCGCACTGGTGAGGTCCAGCCCGCGGGTCGTCAGATTCTCCCCGAACATCCCCGGCGTGATGTCGCGGGCCAGCTCGCGGGACCACCACTCGGCGTCCTCGACGGCGTAGAGGTAGAGCGCCTGATCGACGCCGCCGTGATGCCTGCGGTCGGCCACGAGGTCGCCGTCCAGGCCCGGGTCGGCGCCGCCGTGCACACCCACCCGTCCCGGGGCCGGGCGCTTGTCGATGCCGCTGCGTCCGATTGAGCCGACGTGCTGGCCCTTCGTGTTCGGGCTGTGCGCGCGGTTGACCGCAACGACGGTCGGGCCCGCAACGGGAGAAGTCGCGGCCTCGGCGATGGGCGGCATCGCTCAACCCTAGGGCCGCATGGCAGACTTCACCGATCCAGGCTCGATCCAGGGCCCGGAGTTGACGAGGGAGCGCGCATGGCCGGCAAGGCGCCGAAGAACCGCGAGGAGACCTGGCCCGTCGAGCACGGGGAGCACGCGGTGACTGAGCTGCTGGGGCAGAACGCCGGCGCGCAGTCCCCGTTCGGCGACGATCAGGAGTTCCCGCTGCCCGTCGACAAGCTCCTCTACGAGCACCCTCGACCGCAGGACCGCCCCAACCGCTGAGGTTCGCTTTCCCACAACGCCGGCCCAGTCCCTCCGGTCGGACTACCGTTGTCGGGATGCCCGCTCACGATGCACCCGCGACGCTCCTGACGTGGCTGCGCACCCGCAGCGACGACCAGTTGGTGACGCTGCTGCAGCTGCGCCCTGACCTGGCGCTGCCGGCTCCCGGCGACCTGATGACCCTCGCCGCGCGCATCGGCGTGCGGATGTCGGTGCAGCGCGCGGTCGATAGCCTGGACGAGTTCGGCCTGCGCACCTTGGAGGCGCTGACCCTGGCTCCCGCGCCCCGGACCCCGGAGCGCATCGCCGCCCTGCTGGGCCACGACCCCGACGAGCCAGCGGTCCTGGAGGCCCTGGAGCGGATCACCGCCCTGGCCCTGGCGTGGCACGACGGCGAGGGCCTCCGGCGGCTGTCCTCGGTGGTGGAGGTGCTCGGGGCCTACCCCGGCGGCATCGGGCGCCCGGCCGCGGATCTGCTGCGCGCAGTGCCGGACTCGGCGCTGCGCAGCCTCCTGCGCGCGGCGATCGGCGACGACACCGCGCCGGCGCCGGCCG
>JAOPVO010000202.1 GCA_025966155.1 Pseudonocardiales bacterium | reverse complement strand
GCGGTGTGCAGGTCGACGGTCATCAGCCGGTCGGCGCCGGCGGTCTTGAACATGTCGGCGACCAGGCGGGCGGAGATGGGCTCGCGACCGCGGTGCTTCTTGTCCTGGCGGGCGTAGGGGAAGAAGGGCGCGACGACGGTGATCCGCTTGGCCGAGGCGCGCTTGAGCGCGTCGAGCATCACGAGGGTCTCCATCACCCACTCGTTGATGGGCGCGGTGTGGGACTGGATGACGAAGGCATCGCTGCCGCGCACCGACTCCTCGTAGCGCACGAACAGCTCGCCATTGGCGAAGGTGTAGGCGCTGGTGCCGGTGACGGTGGCGCCGAGGTAGCCGGCGATCTCGTCCGCGAGCGCGGGGAAGGCCCGTCCCGAGAAGATCATCATGGACTTGCGCCCAGGGAACTGGATGACGCTCACAGCTGTCCTCGCTTGGGGGTCACGGTTGCTGTTCCTCTGTCGGTTGCTCTGGTGCCTGTGCGTCCGAAGCATTCGAGATCTCGGCATCGAGAGCGCGCTGGGCGGCGTCGGCGGACTCGGTGCCGGCGCGTCGGCGCAGGGTCCAGCCTGCCACGTTGCGCTGGGCCGCGCGGCCAATCGCGATGGCCCCGGGCGGGACGTTGCCGGTGATCGTGGAGCCGGCCGCGGTATAGACGCCGTCGCCGACCACCACCGGCGCCACGAAGATCGTGTCGGAGCCCGAGCGCACGTGGGCGCCGATAGTCGAGCGATGCTTCTCGACGCCATCGTAGTTGGCGAAGATGTTGCCGGCGCCGATATTCGTGCCCACGCCGATCGATGCATCGCCGACGTAGCTCAGGTGCGGGACCTTCGCCCCGGCGCCGATATCGCTGGCCTTGATCTCCACGAAGGTCCCGACGTGGACGGCGTGGCCGAGGTCGGCCCCGGGGCGCAGGTAGGCGTAGGGGCCGACGGTGGCCTCGGCGCCGACAACCGCCGAGCGGCACGTCGAGCGGGTGATCATCGCGCGCGCGCCGACGATCGTGTCGGTCAGCGTCGTCTCGGGGCCGATCCGGGCACCGGCGCCGACGACGGTCGCGCCCTCCAGGAAGGTTCCGGGCAGCAGCACCGCATCGGGCTCGACGATCGCCGTCACATCGACCCAGGTCGTCGCCGGATCGATGACGGTGACGCCCGAGCGCATGAGGGCATCGAGCAAGCGGGCGTTGGCGATCCGATGGGCGGCGGCGAGCTGGACGCGGTCGTTGACCCCGGCGGTCTCGGCCTGATCGACGATGATGGCCCCGACCAGATCCCCGCGGCCGCGCAGGATCCCGATGACGTCGGGCAGGTACTGCTCGCCCTGGGCGTTGTCGGTGGTCACCAGCGCCAGCGCATCGCGCAGCGGGCCGGCCTGGAAGGCGTAGACGGCCGCGGCGACCTCATGCAGCGCCAGCTCGCCGGGCCCGGCGTCGCGGTGCTCGACGACCCGCTCGACATCGCCGGCGGCGGTGCGCACGATCCGGCCGTAGCCGGTCGGGTCGTCGACCACACTGGACATCAGCGTCGCCGCGGCGCCGGACCGCTCGTGCTCGGCCACGAAGGCGGCGAGCGTCTCGGGCCGCAGCAGCGGCGTGTCGCCGGGCAGCACGAGCACTGTCCCGTCGACGAATCCGGCCGCGTCCGCCCCGTCCAGGCCGACGCGGGTGGCATGCCCGGTGCCCAGCTGCTGCTCCTGGACGACGGCGTGCGCGGCGGGGCGCTCATGGGCGAGGAAGGCGGTGATCTCGTCGCGGCGATGGCCCACGACGACGATCTCGACCGTTGGCCGGGCGGCGTCGGCTGCGGCCAGCACGTGCCCGAGCATCGAGCGCCCGGCGAATCCGTGCAGGACTTTGGCTGTCGAGGCCGATCGCATCCGGGTGCCTTCGCCGGCAGCGAGGACGATGACGGCTAGAGGGCGGGAGGCAACCACGGGGGTCAGACTAGGTCAGTCCCGGCCGACTTGGCTGGGGGACTCGGACTCGAACCGAGACTGCAAGGCACCAAAGGCCTGCGGGCTGCCGATTACCCCATCCCCCACCGCTGTTGCTCCGGCGGTGACCGCAAGCAGCGCGCCGTCAGCCTACCTACGGCCCGGCCTCGGCGTGCTAACCGCAGACTCAGGTGACGGCCGCGCGGATCGCGAAGCGCGGGTCGAGGTGGGCGCCCGTGCGCAGGATCGTCTCGAGGGTCTCCATGGCGCCCCAGACCTGCGCGTGGGTCAGGTACAGCGGCGCGAACCCCAGGCGCAGGATGTCCGGCGCGCGGAAATCTCCGACGACGCCGGCCTCGATGAGCGCCTGGGCGGCCTCGTAGGCGCGCGGCAGGCGCAGCGCGACCTGCGAGCCGCGGCGGTGGTGCTCGGCCGGAGTGGCCGCGACGACGCCGAGGTCGGCCAGATGATCGGCCGCGTAGCGCAGGACGAGGTCGGTGAGGGCGAGGGACTTGGCCCGCACCTGCTCGAGGTCGGCGGCGTCGAAGATGTCCAGCGCCGCGTCGAGGGCGAGCATGGACAGCAGCGGCGGGGTGCCGATGCGCCCGCGGGCGATGCCCTCGGCCGGCGCGTAGTGCTGGTGCAGGGCGAACGGCTCGGCGTGGCCCTGCCAGCCGGTGAGCGGGAGATCGGCCGTCGCCTGGTGCCGGGCGTTGATATACAGCCAGGCCGGCGCGCCGGGGCCGCCGTTCAGGTACTTGTACGAGCACCCGACCGCGAAGTCGGCCCCGGCGCCGGCGTCGAGGTCGTCGAGGTGCACGGGCAATGCCCCCGCAGCGTGGGCGAGGTCCCAGACGACGGCGGCGCCGTGGGCGTGGGCGGCAGCGGTGATGGCCTCGACGTCCCAGAGCTCGCCCGTGCGGTAGTCCACGGCGCTGAACGACACCGCGGCGATCTCGCCGATGCCGCTGCGGCTGCCGCTGCCCAGCGCCGTGACCGCGTCGGCGGGGGAGATGCGCCGGACCTCGACACCGAGCAGCCGGCCAACCGAGTCAGCTATGTATTGGTCGGTCGGGAAGTTGCCGCCATCGGTAAGCAGCACCCGTCGGTCGGGGTTCAGGCGCAGCGCGCCGCTCAGGGCCTGGAAGAGCTGGATCGACGTGGAGTCCCCGCAGATCACCTGACCGGCCTTGGCCCCGATCAGCCGCCCGATCCGGTCGCCGATGCGCACCGGGGCGTCCCACCAGCCGTTGGCATTCCACGACTCGATCAGGTCCTGGCCCCACTGACGCCGCGCCGCGTCGTCGATCAGCGCAGGTGCGTCGACCGGCATGGCGCCCAGGGAGTTCCCGTCGAGGTAGACGAGGCCGGCTCGGAGCGCGAACTTGGCGCGGTGCTCGGCCAGCGGGTCGGCCGCATCGGCGGCCGCGGCCTCGGCGGCGCTGGTGATCACGTCGGTCATCCCCCGATCAGATCACGGCCCGATGGCCGTCGCGCCGCGCCGTCCGCGCGCCGGGGATCAGCAGCAGCAGCCCGATGCCGCCGCCGACCAGGGCGGCGCCGCTGGCCAGCAGGGCCCGGGTCTGCGCCGGGCCGGTGTCGGCCAGAGCCGGGCGGTAGGGCTCGCCGACGTTGTCCAGGGGGACGGGGACCGCGGGCGGTGCGGTCGTGGGCCCAGGCGCTGGGGTCGCGATCTTGTGGACGAGCGCGGTCTCGCTGGCCTGGCCGCGCGGCGACGTCGGCGCCGGCCCGCCCGGCCAGAGCGGGTGACCGTCGACGATCTCGATCGTCACGCACTGGCCATCGGTCACGTCGACGGGCAAGGCCGGGCTGTCGAGCGCGCCGTCTGCGGTGATCTCCAGGACGAGGCTGGTCAGCAACCGGGCGGACTCGAACGCGGCAGCGCTGAGATCGGCGCACCTGCCGCCGGCCGGCGCCGCGACCGGGCCGATGAGGCTGACCGTCAGCTGGCGCGGGCCGGACCAGGCCGGCAGGCCGGCTACGACGATGCGGTCGGACACCGACCCGCCCGGCTCGACAACCGCCGGGGAGACCGTGGTCGAGATCTGCACCGACACCACCTCGACCGACTCGTCGACGGCATTCGGCGCGGCGGACAGCACCGGCCCGCCGGGCCAGAGCGGCCTGCGCGACGAGACATCGAAGGTCGTGCAGCCGCGCTCGGGCGGCGCGGTGAACGCGGGCGTGGCGTACTCCCCGTTGCCGGTCACTGCGATCGTCGCCTGGGCGATGACCCCGGCGGCGGCGAACGCCGCGGCCGGCAGGCGCGCGCAGTTGCCGTCCGCGGGCGGCGGCACCGGGCCGAGGTAGCGCACGAGCACGGGGAACGGCGCGATCGACGGCGGGAGGCCCGCGACGGTGATGCGGTCGTGGACGGCATCCCCGGGGGAGACGCGCGGCGCGGAGGCGCGGGTGGCGATGGTCGGCACCGCGGGCGTATCGGCCCAGACCAGATCCACGCGGCCGCCGAGCAGTGTGACGGCGAATGGGTGCGCGGCGGCGTCGTCGATGAGGTAGCCATCGGGCTCGCGGATCTCCCGGGCGGAGTACTCGCCCGGCGGCAGCGCCACGGGCAGCGGCTCGGCGGTTGTCGTGAAGGCGGTGACGACCGGCCCGCCTGCGGACCGGATCTCGATCACCGCGCCGGCCACCGGCAGGCGGGTCGTGGCGTCGATCTTGAGCGCGGTCACCGTCGTCGGCACATCCCACGAGCCGGTGGCCCCCACGGGAGCGGCTGAGGTGCGCGGCCCGGGCCCGACGACGGTCTGCTCGTTGGCCAGCGCGTCATAGCGCAGCACAGTTGTGGGCGGGAGGTTCGCGGCCGCCGCCCCGATCGTCCACGGACCGGGCAGGAGAACCGCGACGGCGAGCTCGATGATGCCGGTCGGCCCGGTGTCGGCCGAGCCGGGCAGCGCCATATTGCCGCCGGACAGAGTCATCTGCGCATACGGCAGCGGCGTTCCGGACGAGGAACGGACGGAAATCACGAGGACGCCGGCGCCGCCCGTCCCGGCATCAGGGCGCTGGAGCCACTCGATCGCGGCGGTGTACGGCCCGGCCAGGGCGGCCGCTTGCGCCCAGAGCGCGTCGGAGTGCTCGCGGAGATCGGCGAATGCGCCCCACTCGGTGCTGTTGCCCTCCAGATCGCGATGCACCCGCATCGACACCGCAGCCCTATCCGTGTCGGTCGCGCCGGCGCGGTCCAGGAATGCCGCCCACACAGCCTGATCGGCGTAGTCCGTGCCGACCGGCCCGGAGTGCGCGCTGTTCGGGTAATTCAGGCCCTGCGTTATGCAGTACGTGTTGGGCGCGAGGCCGTCGGGCGTCGCCACCGCGTAGGAGCCGGCGAACCCTGTGGTGCCGTAGATGAACCCCTGCTCGCAGACCTCGCAGCCCGGCGGCGCCTCCGCCGACGCACCTCCGCTCAGCAGCGAATGAGTGGTGGCAAAGGTCATGAGCATGCTAAGAACAACGCCCGCAATGCGGCCGACTAGCGGCGCTGTGCCGCGGGTGCGGCGGGTTGTGGACAGTCGGAACCAAGCCGGCATTGAGGACCCCCGTGAATCGGTGCGGATGCGGTTCGGCGACTGTATGGGGGCGCCCCGGTCGGCCTCGGAAGTTATCCACAGCCCGTCCTCGGCGGTGTCCTCTCGAACGGTTCGGGCCGACGTTCACCCGCGCGGACGGGGTAGTTGGCATGATGGCCACGTGACCCACGCCGTTGAACCCACACCGGGGCGGCCGAGGATCCGGATGACGGGCAAGGAGCGGCGCGAGCAGCTGCTGGAAGTCGGACGTTCGCTGTTCGCCGAGCGCGGCTTCGAGGCCACCAGCATCGAGGAGATCGCGTTGCGCGCGGCCGTCAGCAAGCCGGTCGTGTACGAGCACTTCGGCGGCAAGGAGGGCCTCTACGCCGTCGTGATCGATCGGGAGATGCAGGCCCTGATGGAGCGGATCACCTCGACGCTGACGGCCGGGCACCCCCGCGTGATGCTCGAGCAGGCCGCGATGGCGCTGCTGACGTACATCGAGGAGGAGTCCGACGGATTCCGCATCCTGGTCCGGGACTCGCCGGTGCCGTCCCAGACCGGCTCGTTCTCCTCGCTGCTGAACGACATCGCCACGCAGGTCGAGTACATCCTCGCGGGGGAGTTCGAGCGGCGCGGCTTCGAGGAGAAGCTGTCGGCGATGTACTCCCAGATGCTGGTCGGCATGGTCGTCCTCACGGGCAACTGGTGGCTCGAGGTCCAGAGCCCGCCGCGCGATGTCGTGGTTGCGCATTTGGTCAATCTGGCCTGGAATGGTTTGTCGGGTATGGAGTCGAACCCGACGCTGCAGCTTCCTTCCTGACGCTGCCGCATCAGCCCGTCAACGCCGACGCACTGGAGGATCCATGGATCGACTCAGCGGTCTCGTCCTGCCATTCGAGGGCCACGCGCCCGTGATCGCCGATGACGCCTTCATGGCGCCCGGGTCGGCGGTGATCGGCCGCACGACGCTCGCAGCGGGCGTGACCATCTGGTTCGGGGCCGTCCTGCGCGCCGATCACGAGGACATCGTCATCGGCGAGGGCACGAACATCCAGGATAATTCGGTGATGCATGCCGATCCTGGGCGCCCGGCCACCATCGGCGCCGACGTCACAGTCGGGCACAGCGTCACTCTGCACGGCTGCACGGTGGGGGACCGGTGCCTGATCGGCATGGGGTCGACGATCATGAACGGCGCGGTGATCGGCGAGGAGTCGCTGGTCGCCGCCGGCTCGCTGATCACCGAGGGCAAGACATTCCCGCCCGGCGTGATGATCGCCGGCAGCCCGGCCCAGGTGCGCCGGGAGCTCAGCGCCGAGGAGCGGGCCAATCTGCCGCGGTCGGCGCACTTCTATCGCGCGCTGGCCGGTCGTTATCTAGCTGGCTGATTGGGGCCGTCGGGCCAGCCGTACTAACGCTCTGTTACCCGTAAGCCGTGATAGTGCGCAATCTAGTGACTGTTCGAACGTCGCTGTGGATAAGTAGTACCGCGCGGCCGGTTGGACTGTAAGGATGCGTGCGGATCCACTGCCACGGGGCGGCGGAGGGCTACGGGGGCGAACGTGCGTCGTTGGTGGGGAGCATTGTCCGCCGCGCTTGTGCTGAGCGCAGCATGCAACGGGGGCAGTGGCTCCGGTCCGACGCGGGGTGTCGAGTCCTCCGCCAGTACCGCGGCGGCCACCGTCTCGAGCAGTCCGGCGCC
>JAOPVO010000177.1 GCA_025966155.1 Pseudonocardiales bacterium | reverse complement strand
GCCCCGAAGAAGACGTCCGAGCCGGTGGTGAAGGCGCGGGCGGACATCGTCCGGCTCAGGCTGGCGGACTCGCTGTCGTCGTGAATGCGGACATCGCCGAACGTCCCGCCGAACGCGGACTCCATCCGGGTGCGCACCTCGGGCCCCATCGGGGCGCCGCCGGCGCGGCCGTGCTCGATGCGCTCGGCCGTGCCCGAGTCGACGGGGCCGCCCGCCGCCCCGATAGTCGCCGGGCCGGCGGGATCGACCGCGCGCCGGACCTCGTGCTGGCCCTCGTGGTGGTCGCCATCATCCGTGCCTCCCAGGCGGCGCATCACCTGATCGGCGACGCGGTCGGCGTCGCTCTCGGCGGCATCGTCGGCCGCCCCGACCGTCAGCGCCGACCCGCTCCGGCGAACGGGCTGCTGCTCCTCGGCGGCGTCGAGCACGCTCGACAGCGGCGGGCGGCTGCTGCGGCGCACGGCCAGGGCAAACTGTCGATCGGACAACGAATTGCCTCGCAGACGTCGGCTGCACGCGGAAATGCCTGGACGGCACGTTACGGCAGTTTCCCTCCGTCACATAGGTGGCTCAAGCGCCCGCCCCGGGCCGGAGGATGAGGTCGACCAGCAGCGCGGTCCAGCCGGTCTGATGGCTCGCGCCCAGACCCTCCCCGGTGTCGCCGTCGAAATACTCGTGGAACAGCAGAGCGCCCTCGGGCCAATCCCGCGGGCCCTGGGCCGGGCGACGTCCGCTGCCATCTGGTCGCAGGAGGTCGAGCAGGCCGGAGTGGACGCCGTCGACCAGCCGATCCAGGCGCATAGTGAGCTCGGCATGGTCATGCAGGACCGGTTCATCGGCGACGTACTGCCGGTACTGCCGCAGCCCTCGAAGGACCAGGAAGTTGATGGGCAGCCACACCGGCCCCCGCCAGTTGGAGTTGCCCCCGAACAGCCCCGACATCGACTCGGCCGGCTCGTAGTCGACGGGCCCGAGGGCGACGCCGTCGACGGTCGCCGCATACGGATGCTGGCGGTGGTAGCGGGAGAGCGATCGCAGGCCGAAGGGCGACAGGAACTCCTCCGGGTCCGCGACCCGCTGGATCACCCGCTCCATCCGCTCGGGGTTGAGCGCGGCCAGCAGGACCGCGCCGCTCTCCTTGTGGATCCGGGCGGCGGCGCTCTCGGGCCGGTGGTCCAGGAACCACTCGAACCGGGCCGTGAACTCCGGGAGCCGGGTCCGGATCTGCGCGTAGAGATCCGGGCCCACGAAGCGCGAGGCGGCAACCGCGACCAGCCCGGCGACGGACCGCACCCGCAGCGGCACCCGCTGGCCCGAGGGCAGGCGCAGGTGGTCGTAGAGGAAGCCGTCCTCGTCGTCCCAGAGGCTGTCCAGAGCATCGGCGATGAGGGAGAAGTGCTCGGAGAATTTGACGGCCACGTCTTGGTACACCGGGTCGTGCACGGCCAGCAGAAGCGAGATCTCGAGCATGTCCAGGCAGTACAGCGCCATCCACGCGGTCCCGTCGGCCTGCTCGAGCGATCCACCGAGCGGGGCCGGGTGCGAGCGGTCGAACGGGCCGACGTTGTCCATGCCGAGGAACCCGCCGGCGAAGACGTTGTCGTAGCCGGGATCCTGCCGGTTGACCCACCAGGTGAAGTTCAGCAGCAGCTTGTGGAACATCCGCTTCAGGAAGTCGAAGTCCTCGCCGCCGGAGGCCAGGAACACCTCGCGCGCCGCCCAGGCCTGGACCGGCGGGTTGACGTCGGAGAAATCCCACTCATAGGCCGGCAGCGCGCCGGTGGGGTGCGCGAACCACTCCCGGGTCAGCAGGAGCAGCTGCTGCTTGGCGAATGCCGGATCGACCGACCCGAGCGCGACGCAGTGGAAGGCGAGGTCCCATGCGGCGAACCATGGGTACTCCCACGCGTCGGGCATGGAGATGACGTCGCGGGCGTCCAGATGGCGCCAGCTGCCATTGCGGATCCACCCCCGTCCCTCGGGCGGCGGCGGCTGGCCCGGATCGCCGTCGATCCAGCGGCTGACGTCGAGTCGGTAGAAGCACCGGCTCCAGACGAGGCCGGCGATGGCCTGTCGAGCGATCAAAGCATCGCCGGCTGACGTTCCGGGCGGAAGCAGCTGGCTATGGAACTCGTCGGCCTCGGCGCGGCGCGCCGCGAGGACGTCGTCGAAACCGGCGCCCAAGTCCAGCTCGGCGCCGGCCGGTCCGAGACGCACCCGGACCGAGCGCGTCTCCCCGGCCGGGATCGTCAATCGGTGCCACAACGCCGCCTTGGTGCCGGTGCGGGCCGGGTTGACGGTGTCGCGCCCGCCGACCACATGGTCATTGATGCCGTCCTTCGGGTACCGCGCTGTGCTCGGACGCCCGTGCCGCACCGCGTCATTGGTCTCGTTGTCGCAGAACAGCGCGTCGACCGGCGCGCCTGGATCGTCGGGTTGGTAGGCGAGGGTGCGGTCGCCCAGATCGAGGTGCTCGACCAGGAGCGCACCCGGTCGCGACGGATGCGGCCGGATCGTCGGCACGATCTCGGCGGTGTCCGCTTCGGCGCCGTCCCAGCCCCACGTCTTGCGGAACCACAGCGTCGGCAGCACGTGCAGCTCCCGCGGCTCGGGGCTGGTGTTGGTGGCGACAAGCTCCCAGCAGATGTCCTCCGGGGCGGCCTTGGCGATTCGCACCTCGATGTCGAAGCAGCCCCCGTCGAAGGCGTCGGTGTCCTCGATCTCGAATTCCGGGTCGAGCCGGGTGCGCCGGGCGTTCTCCTCGACCAGCCGGTCATAGGGGAACGGGCCGACCGGGTACTGATAGCGCCACCGCAGCCATGAGCCGGTCGGCGTGGCGTCGAGGTAGAAGTACCGCTCCTTGACGTCCTCGCCGTGGTTGCCCTCGGCGTTGGTCAGCCCGAACATCCGCTCCTTGAGGATCGGGTCGACGCCGTTCCACAGCGACAGCGCCAGGCAGATGTGCTGGCGGTCGTCGCAGACCCCGGCCATCCCCTCCTCGTTCCACCGGAATGCGGTGGAGCGGGCGGCGTCGTGCGGCAGATAGGACCACGCGTCGCCGTCGGGGGAGTAGTCCTCGCGCACGGTGCCCCACGCCCGCTCGGCGAGGTAGGGGCCCCATTGGCGCCATGGGGCAAGGTCCGCATCAGCCGCGGCGAGGCGCTGCTGCTCGGCGTTGATCCCGGACCCCCGCCGCCGCCCGTCCGTCTCCTGTCAGCCGGTGAAGGGCGTGGAGGACAGCAGCGTGACCGACATTGTCTTGCCCGTCGGCGTCTCGTAGGTGACGGTGTCGCCGTCCTTGGCGCCGGTCAGCGCCTTGCCCAGCGGCGACTGCGCCGAGTACACCTGCACGTCGGCGGTCTCGGCCTCCTCGCGGGAGCCGATGAGGAAGGTCTCGGTGTCGTCCTCGTCATCGCCGAAGCGGACGGTGACAACCTTGCCGGGCCCGGCGATGCCGTCATTGGCCGGCGGGTCGCCAACCTCGGCGTCGCGCAGCAGCGCCTGCAGCTGGGAGATCCGCGCCTCCTGCTTGCCCTGCTCGTCACGGGCCGCGTGATAGCCGCCGTTCTCCTTGAGGTCGCCCTCCTCGCGCCGGTCGTTGATCTCCTTGGCCATGACGGTGCGGTTGGCAATGAGGGCCGCGAGCTCCTGGGACAGCCGATCGAAGGCGTCCTGGGTCAGCCATGTGACGGGAGTGGTGGCGTCGGCGGTCACGTGAGTCTCCTGATCTGGGGTCGAGCTAGCGCTACTGCCGCGCTCGGGCCAAGTGGGCAACGGTACCCGCCGCGGGGTTCGAGCGCACCGGGAGCGCACCCGCGCGGGAATGAGCAACAATGGAGTACGTGCCTGATGCGATCCGCGATTCCCGGGGCCTGCGCCTCATGGCCGTGCACGCCCACCCGGACGACGAGTCCAGCAAAGGCGCGGCGACGATGGCCCGTTACGTCGACGAGGGCGCCGAGGTGCTGGTCGTCAGCTGCACCGGCGGGGAGCGCGGCGACATCCTCAATCCGGCCATGAAGGACCAGCCCGACATCCTGGCGAATATCGCCGAGGTGCGGCGCGGCGAGATGGCCCGCGCGCAGGCGATCCTCGGCGTGCAGCACGAGTGGCTGGGCTTCGTCGACTCCGGGCTGCCCGAGGGCGACCCGCTGCCGCCGCTGCCCGAGGGCTGCTTCGGGCTGGTTCCCGTCGAGGTCGGCACTGAGGCGCTGGTGCGCTTGGTGCGCCGGTTCCGCCCGCACGTCATGACGACGTACGACGAGAACGGCGGCTACCCGCACCCCGACCACATCATGTGCCACAGGATCTCGATGGCGGCGTTCGAGGCCGCCGGCGATCCGACTGCCTTCCCTGATGCCGGCGAGCCGTGGCAGCCGTTGAAGCTCTATTACGACATCGGGTTCTCCCGGGCCAAGTTCACCGCCTTCCACGATGCGCTGATCGCCCGCGGGATGGAGTCCCCGTACGTGGAGATGTTCGCCAACTGGAAGGACCGCGAGGACAAGTCGCTGCGGGTCACGACCAGGATCCACGCCGCGGATTGGTTCGAGCGGCGCGACGCGGCGCTGGTCGCTCACGCCACCCAGGTCGACCCGACCGGCAACTTCTTCCGGATGCCGCTGGACATGCAGCGCGAGATCTGGCCGACCGAGGACTTCCAGCTGGCGCGCACCACCCTGCCGACGCCGGTATTCGCCCCGCGCGAGGGTGTGGCCAAGGTCTATGAGGACGACCTGTTCGCCGGCGTCCGCGAGACGGTGCAGGCGTGAGCGCGTTCGCCGCCCTGGCCGTATCCGCGTCCGACGTGGTCGTCGCGGCGCCGCCGAACGGCAAGGCCGGGCCAGTGGCGCTGTTCGTGATCGTGCTGCTCTGCGTGGCGGCGTACTTCCTGTTCCGCTCCATGAGCCGGCACCTGCGGCGGGTGCCCGAGGAGTTCGCGCCGCCGACGACGCAGGGGGCCGAGGACACTCAGCCGGCGCCGCCGGTCTCGCCCGGCGACGCCAGCTGATTCGGGCCGGAGCTACTTCGCTCGGCCCTCGATCAGCGCGTCGAGCGCCTTCGGGTCGATCTTGGTCGGGTCGGCCATGCCGTACTCCAGCACGTAGTCGCCGGTGATCGCCGACTCGTTGTATGCCCCGCCCTTGGCCTCGATGAGCTGGGTGAGGTGCGCCTTGATGTCGGCCATGTTCGCCACAGTTGTCTCCCTTGATTGACGGACGCCTGTTCGCGCCTCGTCCGTCGAGCGTGTCAGATGCGGCGTCATCCCGAAAGGGGAGTCGCGTCTCATATTATGGGATCGTGTTCCTATCATGCGGGATCGGTGCTAGCGTCGGCCCTATGGCGACTTACACTCACGGCCACGCCGAATCGGTCCTGCGCTCCCATCGCTGGCGCACGGTCCAGAACTCCGCGGCCTACCTGCTGCCGCACCTGGCGCCCGGCCAGAGCGTCCTGGACGTCGGCTCCGGCCCGGGGACCATCACCGTCGACCTCGCCGAGCGCGTCGCGCCGGGCCGCGTGACCGCGCTGGAGATCACCGAGGCGGCACTGGATCTGGCCCGCGCCGAGGCGGCCAAGCGGGGAGTGGCGAACCTCGACTTCGTCGTCGGCGACGTGCACGCCCTGGACTTCGCCGACGGCACATTCGATGTCGTGCACGCCCATCAGGTGCTTCAGCACGTCGGGGATCCGGTGCAGGCGCTGCGCGAGATGCGCCGGGTCGCGGCGCCCGGCGGCGTCGTGGCCGCGCGCGACAGCGACTATGAGGCCTTCACGTGGTTCCCCGCATCGTCGGCTATGGATCAGTGGCTCTCGCTGTATCGCGCCGCGGCCCGCGCGAATGGCGGCGAGCCGGACGCGGGCCGGCGGCTGCTGGCCTGGGCCCGCGCCGCCGGGTTCGCCGACGTCACTGCCACCTCGAGCACGTGGTGCTTCGCGACGCCGGAGGACCGTCAGTACTGGGGCGGCATGTGGGCCTCGCGCATCCTGACGTCGGATCTGACGGCGCAGCTGCTGCGCACCGGAGCGGCCACGCAGGACGAGCTGCAGGCCATCTCCGACGCCTTCGCCGCCTGGGTCGAGGACGAGGACGGCTGGTTCTCCCTGCTGCACGGGGAGATCATCGCCCGCTAAGCATCAGGCAGTGAGCGGCAGGCCCTGCTCGAGCAACCAGCGGGCCTGGCGCCAGCCGTCGAAGTTGGCCCACTGGCCCGGCGTCGCCTGCGCGGCGTGCTCGAAGGGCGACAGATGGCGCGACTCCTGGAGCCGCTCGAACAGCGCGAGGTCGGCCTTCGGGTCGCGGGTGCCGAAGTGGGTCAGGTACGACACCCGCGCGCAGCGCCCGATGCTCACCTTGATCAGGTCGATGGTGTCGAGCTGGTCGTCGCCCTCGAAGCCGGTCAGGGGCAGGTGCCACTCGCCGGCGGCCCGCGGCGCCGGTGTCGAGGCCGCGATCGCATCGCGGATGGCCTCGGCCGGCTCCTGGATCTCCGGCTGGGCCGCGGGGTGCGCGCGCAGGGCGATGAAGTTGCCCCACTCGGTGGCCGACACGATGGCCTCGTGCCACATGAACGGCTCGAGGATCCGGTTGGCGATCTGCTTGTGGATCCCGCGCTCGGCCCGGGCCCGCGTGGACTCGACGGCGTGATCGCGATCGGCCAGCCAGTGCTCGACCTCGACGTCGAAGGCGGGGTCGCCGGGCTCCAGGTACGCCGCCGCCGACATCCCCGGCTGGTTCAGCGGGAACTTGGCCGGCACGAACGGGTCGTCCAGCACCATCGCGATCTGCTTGCTCACCGGGATCGCGCGGGAGCTGGCGGAGTTCCGGGACAGCCGGCGGTGGGTGTTGAACTCGGCCAGCACGATCCGCGGCATCCGGACCTGGAGCGTGGTGAGCCGCTGGCCGTCGGCGGTGATCGAGTCGGCGAGCACGGAGGCCGAGGAGCGCATGGGCCCATGATGCCAGGGTGCCGGGGCGCCAATGTTCGTCAGTCGTCGCGGCCGACGCGCCCGCGATTGGCCTTGACCTGGCCGCGCTGCTTCTTGGTGTCCACGCGCTTCGCCCGGGCCCGCCGCGAGGGCTTGGTCGCCCGGCGCGGCGGCGGCGGCGGCAGGAGCGCCTCGGACAGCAGCGCCGCCAGGCGCTCGCGCGCGGCCGCCCGGTTCTGGAGCTGCGATCGGTGCTCGCTGGCCACGATCGAGATCTCGTCGTCGATCATGCGCGGCGCCAGGGCCGCGATGACGCGCTCGCGCTGGAGGTCCGACAGCGCCGCCGACGACCCGGGCGACCAGCGCAGCTCAACCCGGGAGTCGGCGGTGTTCACGCCCTGCCCGCCCGGCCCGGACGAGCGGCTGAACCGCTCCGAGAGCTCGGCCGCAGGGATGAGCAGCCCGGCCGGGACCCCCCGGCCCGGCCGCAGCGCCACGCCGTCGCCCGGTGACTCGCGTGCCGGTCCTGCGGCGCCGGCCATCGCTGGCGCTAGATACTCGCGGGCGAGGCCTGGATGTCGGCCATCCAGGCGGTGATCTCGTCCGGCGCCCGGGGCAGGCCCACCGAGAGGTTCACCGGGTCGCCGTCGGTGACCAGGATGTCGTCCTCGATGCGCACGGCGAGGCCGCGGAACTCCGCCGGCACCGAGCGGTCGTTCAGCTGGAAGTACAGGCCCGGCTCGACGGTCAGCACGTAACCAGGCGCCAGAGGGCCGTCCCGGTAGACCTCGTCGCGGGCGGCGGCGCAGTCGTGCACATCGATCCCGAGCATGTGCGAGACCCCGTGCAGCGTGTAGCGGCGGTGCAGCCCCGCGCCCGGGCGCTCGAGGTCGGTCGAGCACGACACCTCGGCCGTCACGGGCAGGATGCCCCAGGAATGCAGGTGGTCGGCCAGCACCCAGGTGGCTGCGCGGTGGGCGGCGAGGAAGTCCGCGCCAGACTTGGCCTCGGCGATGCCGGCGGCCTGGGCCTCGCGCACCGCCTCGTACATGCGGCGCTGGGTGGGCGTCCACTCGCCGGTGACGGGAAAGGTCCGGGTGACGTCGGCGGTGTGCAGCGAGTTGGTCTCGACGCCCATATCGGCCAGCAGCAGCTGACCCGGGACGATGTCGCCGTCGTTGTGCGTCCAGTGCAGGACCGTGCCGTGATGGCCGGCCCCGAGGATCGAGCCGTAGCCGACGTCGTTGCCCTCCTGACGGGCCCGCCGCCAGAAGGTGCCCTCGAGCCAGCGCTCGCCGCGCCGCCCGCCGCGAGCCAGCACCATAGGAAGCTCACGAACGATGTCCTCGAAGCCGCGGGTGGTGGCATCGCACGCATCCTGAAGACGCGCGATCTCCCACTCGTCCTTCGTGAGGCGCAGCTCGTCGGCGATCCGCTCGAGGTCCGTGGCGGTGCCGCGGGGGAGCAGCGCATCGACCGACGGGTCGAAGCCGGTCAGGATCGCGGCTTCGGCGTCGCGGTAGGGCTCGAGGTCGCCGCCCAGCGCATCGCGCCCACGGACCTCGATCATCAGGCGCTCCCCGACCTCCGTCCGGGTGGGGACATTGCCGACCCAGAGCGCGCCGTGCAGGCGGTCGGTGAAGTAGCCGAGCTCGCCCGGCCCGACGTACTCCAGGACGTAGAGCACGCTGCGATGGCCGCCGCCGTCGGGGTACATGACCAGCACGGCCTCGGCCGCGGTCTCGGCCGTCAGCCAGGCGAAGGTGCTCGAGGCGCGGAACGGGTACTCGGTGTCGTTGGCGCGAACCTTGAGGCTCCCGGCCGGCACGACGATCAGCCGATCGCGGAGCGCCGCGGAGACCTTGGCCCGGCGGCCGGCGGCATAGGGGCCGGCGTCGGCGCGGCTGCGATGCGGCGTCGGGGGAGCGGGATCCCAGTTCGCGGTGAGGGCCTCGCGCATGCCCTGCGGCATCGCGATGTCGTGGGAGGCAGTGGCCCCGGTTTCCGAGGGGGCGGTCTGCGAGGGGTCAGTGTCCGAGGCCTCGGCCGGCGCGTCGATCTCGCTCATAGCCCCTGAGTCTAGGCAGTTCATCTAGCGCCGGGACGGGCGCGCGGGTGACACTCCGGCCCATGCCCGACAACCCCGTGACTGACACAGCTGCTTCGCGCCCGGCCTCGTCCCTGCCGTCGTACGACGAGCTGCCGCCCGGCCCGACCGGCGGGCGGCTGGGCTGGGGCGTCTTCGGCGACGGGGATCTGGGCGCCATCGCGATGCTCACCCCCGAGCGGGTCGCCGCGGCGGCCGCGCTGGTCAAGCGGGGCGTGTCTTTCGCCTTGGACGCCACGACCAACCTCTTCGACCCGGCGCTGACGCCCACTCGCGGCACCGGGCGGCACACCATCATCTCGGCCAAGGACGGCATCGGGATGGACGACGTCTGGGACAACGTGTACCCGCAGGCCGGCAGCCAGTGGGACTCCCTAGCCCACGTCGGGCACGCCGACGGCCGCTGGTACGGCGGCGTCACGCGCGACGACATCCTGGGCGGCGGGCGCAACAGCATCCACCGCTGGGCCGAGCACGGCATCGCCGGTCGCGCGGTGCTGCTCGATATGCCGTCGACGCTGGCGGCGCTAGGCGTCGACTACGACCCGGGATCCTCGTTCGCCTACTCGGTGGAGCACCTTGAGGCCGCGCGCGAGCGGGCCGGCGTCGCGATCGGCGAGGGCGACATCCTGCTGATCAACACGGGGTTCGGGAACTGGTACACGCAGCAGTCCGTGGGCGCCCGCCGCGCGATGCCGCGGCGGCTGACCTGCCCCGGCATCGAGCACTCCGAGGAGATGGCTCGCTACCTATGGAATCTGCACATCGCGGTCGCGGCATCGGACACCTTCGCCGTCGAATGCTGGCCGGCGGACTTCTCGCCCGGCTCCGCGCCGTTCGGATTCCTGCACAACATGCTGATCGGCAGCTTCGGGATCGCCCTCGGTGAGCTGTGGTGGCTGCACGAGCTGGCCCAGGACTGCCTCGCGACCGGCGTGCACGAGGGGCTCCTCGTCGCGGCGCCCATCAATGCCGTTGGCGGCATCGGGTCCACCGCGAACGCAGTGATGTTCAAATAGGCCCTTCTGGGCGTCCGACTGAGTAAGAAGCCTATGTGTCGTCGCCGTCCTGTGCGGCACGTCTCGTTGCGCTGCCACGAAGTCGGGTACCCTTGGCCTCGGACAACCCGCCAGTGCCGGCGGTCATCCTGATCCGCAACACCGTTGTTGCCGCTCGCTCACACGCAACGACAGGAGTTCATTCAGATGACACCCACGCGCCCCTCGGACCTCACCGGCATCGCCGGCGACACCGCCACCCTGTACTACGTCTCGCAGATCAACCGCCTCATCGAGTCAGGCCAGGACGCGCTGGTGGATCAGTTCGTCGACGAGGCCGTAGCCGACGACCTCATCGCCCGGACCGCCCGCGGCCGCTCGAATCGCGCCGCCTGACGCAGGTAGCCGGGCGCGGCCGCGGGTACGGTCGCTCGGTGACCAACCGCCTCGCGGCCGCGACTAGCCCGTATCTGCTGCAGCACGCCGGTAACCCAGTCGAATGGTGGGAGTGGACTCCCGAGGCGTTCGAGGAGGCTCGTCGGCGCGATGTACCGGTCCTGCTGTCGGTGGGCTACGCCGCCTGTCACTGGTGCCACGTCATGGCCCACGAGTGCTTCGAGGACGAGGCGACGGCGGCGGCCATGAACACCGCGTTCGTCAACATCAAGGTCGATCGCGAGGAGCGGCCGGATATCGACGCGGTCTACATGGAGGCCACGACGGCGATGACCGGTTCCGGCGGCTGGCCAATGACCTGCCTGCTCACCCCGGACGGCGCGCCGTTCTTCGCCGGCACCTACTTCCCCCGGCCGCAGTTCCTGCAGTTGATCGACGCGGCGACGACGGCCTGGACCACGCGGCGGGCCGATGTGGTCGACGCCGGGCAGCGGATCGTGGCGGCGCTGGCCGAGGCCCCGGCCGGGGCGCAGGACCACCCGATGCCGACGCTCGACACGCTCGATTCCGCCGCTGCCATGCTGGCCGAGGACATCGATCTGACTCGCGGCGGGTTCGGCGGGGCGCCCAAGTTCCCGCCGTCGATGGTGCTGGAGTTTCTCCTGCGCCACCACGCGCGCACGTCGAACCCGGCCGTCCTGATGATGGTCGACACCACCTGCGAGGCGATGGCCCGCGGCGGCATGTACGACCAGCTGGCGGGAGGATTCGCACGCTATTCAGTTGACGCGGACTGGGTGGTGCCGCACTTCGAGAAGATGCTTTACGACAACGCGCAACTGCTGCGCGTATACCTGCATTGGTGGCGATCGACCTCCTCCCCATTGGCGCTGAAGGTGGTGCGGCAGACCGCGGACTTCCTCCTGCGGGACCTGGGCACCCCCGAGGGCGGGTTCGCGTCGGCGCTGGATGCCGACACCGATGGCGTCGAGGGCCTGACCTATGCCTGGACGCCCGCGCAGCTGCGCGAGGCGCTCGGCGACGAGGACGGCGATTGGGCCGCGCGCCTCTTCGGGGTGACGCCGACGGGGACGTTCGAGCACGGCTGGTCCACCCTGCAGCTGCGCCGGGACCCCGACGACGCGCCGCGATTCGCGTCCATCTGCGCGCGGCTGATCGATGCGCGGGCGGCGCGCCCCCAGCCTGGTCGGGACGACAAGGTCGTGACCTCGTGGAACGGCTTGGCGATCGCGGCGCTGGCTGAGACCGGCGCGCTGCTGGGCGAGCCGCGGTACGTCGACGCTGCCCGGGCGTGCGCGAGCCTGCTGGTCGATCTGCATCTGGTCGACGGGCGCCTGGCTCGGACGTCGCGGGATGGGCAGCGCGGCAACGCGGCTGGCGTGGCGCAGGACTATGGGGACCTCGCCGAAGGATTGCTGGCTCTGTACCAGGCAACGGCGGAGCCGCGCTGGCTCGAGGTCGCCGGCCAGCTGCTCGACACGGCCGTGGATCGCTTCGACCGCCCGGACGGCGGCTACTTCGACACCGCCGACGACGCGGAGCAGTTGGTGCGACGTCCGTGGGACCCCACCGACAATGTGTCCCCGTCCGGCCAGAACGCCCTGGCCGGGGCGCTGCTGACCTACTCGGCGCTGGTGGGCTCGGATCGGCACCGCGAGCTGGCGGTGGGCGTGCTCGGCACTGTCTCGTGGCTCGGGCCCAAGCAGCCGCGCTTCCTCGGCTGGGGCTGCGCCGTGGCCGAGGCCGCACTCGCTGGGCCGTTGCAGATCGCGGTGGTCGGGGAGGGCGGATCGGGCCCGTTGACCGCGGCGGCCCGCGCGATCACCAGCCCCGGTGCGGTCGTCGTCTCGGCGTCGCCCGATGCGGCCGGCTCGCCTCTCCTGGCCCTGCGCCCGCTCGTCGGCGGCGCGCCGGCGGCGTACGTCTGCCGCGGCTTCGTCTGCGATCTGCCCGTGACCACGCCCGAGGACCTGCGCCGGACCGCCAAGTAGGGTCGTCGAATGCATGCCGCCGTATTCCACGGGCCCGGGAACGTCCGCGTCGAGAACGTGGCCGAGCCGACCATCGACTTCGATTCCGATGCCATCGTCCAGGTGACGGCGGCCGGCCTCTGCGGGTCGGACCTCTGGCCGTTCCGCGGCTACGGCGGCGAGATCGGCATGCGCGTCGGCCATGAGTTCGTCGGCACCGTGGTGTCCGTCGGCTCCGACGTGCGAACGGTCCGGGTGGGCGACACGGTGATCGCGCCCCCGCGCTGGTCCGACGGCACCTGCGAGTTCTGCCTCGCCGGCCTGCCGTCATCCTGCGTCGACGGCGGCGCCTGGGGCGAGCCGTCCCATGACGGCGGCCTCGGCGAGCGGGTCCGCGTCCCGCAGGCCGACGGCACGCTGATCGTCGTCCCGCGCGAGCTCAACGACGATCTGGGCTTGCTGCTCGCGCTGTCCTGCGCGATGCCGGCGGCGCACCACGCCGCGGTCTCCGCGGGCGTGCAGTGGGGCAGCACCGCGGTTATCGTCGGCGACGGGGCCGTCGGGCTGTGCGGGGTGCTGGCCGCGCGCCGGCTCGGGGCCGAACACGTCGTGGTGGTCGGCCACCACGACGACCGCCTGGCCATCGCCTCGGCCTTCGGCGCCACCGACGTGATCCGGGCCGACGTCGACTCCGGCCTGCGGGCCGTGGAGGAGGTCATCAGCCGGACCGGCGGCGCTGGCTCGGTCCTTGAGTGCGCCGGCGTTCAGTCCTCATGGTCCACCGCAGTTGCGGTCGCCCGCGACGGCGCCCGGATCGGCTACATCGGCCACCCGCATCCGGTCGACCGCGTGGACCTGGCCCGGCTGTTCGAGCGCAACATCACCCTGGCCGGCGGCCTGGCCCCGGCGCGGGCCTACCTGCCGGAGCTGCTGCGCGCGGCCGCCGCCGGCGAGCTCAACCCGTCCGC
>JAOPVO010000171.1 GCA_025966155.1 Pseudonocardiales bacterium | reverse complement strand
GGTCCACGTCCACGACCAGGTCTTCGCTGAGGCGTTTGATCCCGCGCTCGATCGCTTTCTGGCGCTGATGCGGCAGATCGTGCAGGAACGGGGCCTTCTGGAGGGCCGCCAGCGCGGCGTCTTCGGCCCGCTGGGCCAGGACAAGCTCGGCCTCACGTTCAGCGGCCGGCGACTCGCGCATCTTCAGCTTGTGCATCAGCCAGGGCAGAGTGGATCCGGGGAGGACGAGGGTGGTGAACAGGACAGCGACTGCGGTGAGCACGATCTGATCTCGGGCCGGGAACGATGAGCCGTCGGCAATGTGTTCGGGCAGGGCCAAGGCAAGCGCCAAGGTGGCGAGTCCGCGCATCCCGCACCAGGTGAGGACGAGGACGTCCTTGGGACCGTTCGGCGGCAACCCGTCGTTGCGATGGCGGTTGCCCGGCACGAGCAGCGCCAGCCACCCGGCCCGGATGAGGACGACGACGGCGCAGATGATGCCGGCGATGCCGAGCATCGGGAGGATGTTCTCTGAGGTTTCCTCGATGACGCGGCGGGTCACGAGCCCGATGAGCCCGAAGGCGAGCCCGGTGGCGAGGAGCTCGACGACGTCCCAGAAGGAGTCGCCGGTTATGCGTTCTGCTGCGTCCTGAGGCCGGGATCGGCGCTTCATTTCCAGTGCTGTGACGACGACGGCGATCACACCGGAGGCGTGGACTGCCTCGGCGAGGATGTAGACGGCGAAAGGGACCACGAGGGTGACCGCGCTGCGCGCGGTGGAGGATTCAATGAAACCGATGAGCCTCCGCGCCGCCCATGCCATGACGAGCCCCAAGGCGACAGCGATAACCGCGCCTGCCAGGAATTTCACGGCCAGCCAGCCGTCGACGTTGTGCCCGCCCACGGCCGCCGCGACGGCAGTCTGGAAAATAACGATCGCCGCGGCATCGTTGAACAGGCCTTCACTCTGGAGGACCGTCAGCAGGCGGCGGGGCATGTGGACCCGGCCGGCGACAGATTCGACAGCTACCGGGTCAGGGGGTGCGACCATGGCGCCGAGGGCGATGGCGGCGGGGATGCCGATGCCGGGGATGAGCAGCCACGCGGCGCCGGCGACCACGGATACCGTGACGACGATCAGGCCGATGGCGAGGAGGATGACGCTGCGCCATCGGATCCGGAACACCGACCAGGAGGTTTTCTTCGCGGTCGCGTACAGCAGCGGCGGCAGGAAAAGCGGCAGGATCAGTTCCGGCTCGAGGTGGACTTCCGGGATGCCGGGAATGAACGCGACACCTAGGGCGATAAGGACCATCAGGACCGGGTACGGGAGCTTCAGCCGGTCGCCGAGGCCGACGGCGATGACGGTCGCCAGGAGCAATCCGATGATGAGGGCAAGTTGATGCATGCGGGCCTTTCAAGATCGGGATTCAGTCTCTGGCTTCCATGCCGGGGACATGCCAATTTCCGACGCCCTGTTCCTCTCCGGCGAGTCGTAGTTGCTCGACGAAGGGGAACTCCAGGCCGCAGGCCAGGGAAGCAGTCTCGTGTGCGGGGCGCCTGACGGTCATAGCCAGATCCCCTGATCCGCCGACGCCACACGATCACCGTCCCCTCCGGGGAGGAAGCTCCGACTTCTTGCAACGGTAGGGTCCTGGTTGAGTGCGCCTAGTGGCCGAAGGTCTCCGGTTGCAGGATGTCGGTCTCGCCCGTGTCCATCGCGAGCAACTGCTGCACCTCGTCCTCGCTAAGTTCGAAGTCGAAAATGTCCAGGTTCTCCTCAAGGTGGAGCCGCGAAGACGCCTTCGGGATCGCAATGAATCCCTGCTGCACGTGCCAGGACAAAATGATCTGGCTCGGCGTCTTGCCGTATTTCGTCGCGAGCTCGACGATGACCGGCTCCTCCCGCAGGCCGCTGTCGCGACCGATCGGACTCCACGACATGGTGCGGATGCCGTGCTCGCCGTGCACCTCGCGGATCGCGTCGCGCGTATGGCGGGGGTCCAGCTGGATCTGGTTGACGTCGACCGTCAGGCCCTCGTCGAAGAGGCGCTGCAAGTGGCTGGGCTTGAAGTTGGACACCCCGACCGCCTTTATGAGGCCCTCGTCGAGTAGCTGGGTGAGCCCGCGGACGGCGTCGTCGTAGGTGTTCTGATCCGGGATCGGCCAGTGCACCGTGAGCAGGTCGATGTAATCCACGCCCAGCCGCGCGCAGGAGTTCTCGAATGCCTGGCGGACCCCGTTGACGCTGTGGAACTCCTTGTTGAATTTGGTGGAGACGAACACCTCGGCACGGCCAATACCGCTGCGGCGGATCCCCTCCCCCACACCTTCCTCGTTGCCGTAGTTTTGCGCGGTGTCGAAGAGCCGGTAGCCGACCTCGATGGCCGTGACGACGGCGTCGGCTGTCTGCGCGTTGTCCATCGGCCAGGTTCCGAGGCCGATCCGGGGGATGAATGCGCCGTGGGGCAAGCGCACGGTAGGGGCAGGTCGCAACGCCATAGTTGTCTCCTCTGGTGGGTAGTTAAAGTTCGAAGTCCACGACGGATAGCGACGCCTTGACCGGAGCGGACATGTCGAGCACGGGCTGGTGCGCGGGATGCGCGGAGTAGATGGCAAGATCCTCGAGGCTGTCGAAGTCGGCAACGAGACCGATTTCGTGCGAGTTCGGCCCCTTCACAGCGTCACGTCCGATGCTCATCGCCCGGATCTGCGGGATATGGTTTGGCAGGTCGGCGATCATCCCCATCCAGATGTCCTGCTGCTCCTCGGTGAACTCGGGAACAAAGGTGAATAGCGCGACGTGACGGATCATGGGAGCTCCTTGAGATGAATGTGGCGCGCCGCCACGCGTCCGAAGATGAATCCCTTCGAGAGGGCGGTTCCGGTCATGTAAGCCGTGCCGTGAAAGCCTCCGACCAACTCGCCCGCGGCATACAGCCCATTGATGACGCTGCCGTCGACGCGCAGCACCCGGGTCTCCGGGGTGACGGTGAGGCCGCAGTAGGTCGACGTCATGAGCGACTTCGCCGGGTACGCGTAGTATGGCGGCGCGTCGATGGTCAGCAGGTCTCCGACTCCATTGCAGAGAGCGGTGCGGGCAAGCTCATCCGGTCCGCCCGAGCGGATGGCGGCGTTGTAGCGTGCGACCGTCTCCTCTAGCCCTGCGGGGTCGATGCCTGCCTGCGTGGCGAGCTCCTCGAGGGTGCTCGCGGAGAACACGCGGCCCTTCGCCTCGAGGTGGGCGATGTCGCTGAGCGGCACGCCGGGCTGGGACTTGGCCCGCACGACGCTGTCGAAGACCTCGAACCCGAGTCCGTTGCTCTGCTCGAGCGCGGCGCTGCCGATGGTCTTGTAGGACACGGATTCGTCTACGAAACGCTTGCCCTGCTCGTTGACGATGATCGCGCCCATGTAGAACGCGGTCAGCAGTTCGTGTTCGTCATCGCCGGTGAGCGGATGCGAGCCATACGTTCCGGAGGCGTAGCCCATGTCCCGGAAGCCCGCGCCGAGCGCCCACGCCATGGTAAGCCCGTCCCCGGTGCTGCCGGCTCCGCCATAACGGATGCCGGCGAGCTGTTCCGGCGCGAAAATTTCGAGCAGTTTCGCCGACCGGCTGAAGCCGCCGGTGCCCAGGACGACGCCGCCACGGCCGAGGAACCTCACCGCTCCATCCGATGCCTCCGCGTCCACACCTGTCACGGCGCCGAGCTCGTCGGCCACCAGGCGGGTGGCGGCGCATCCGGTGATGACGCGGCTGCCCGGCCGGGCTTCGATGCGCCCGCGCAGCACGTTCACCAGACGGTGGATGTCGTAGAGGTGGCTTCGGGCGCGCGATTGGCCCGAGCTGATCTTGACGACGTCCGCTTCGAAGCCCAACTGCCGTAGCCAGCGGTACGCGTCGCCCTGCTCATTGACATAGGCGCGCAACAAGGTCTCGTCGGTCCGGTTCCCGCCGGTCTCCCGCATGTCGTCGACGAATACTTCGCTGTCGTCGGCGATGCCGAGACGAGCCTGCTCATCCGTGCCGGAGAAGGCGAACCAGCCGCCGCTCATGATGGAGCTGCCTCCAAGTTGATCCTGCTTTTCGAGGAGCACGACAGAGCGACCGGCGTCTGCAAGGGTCGCGGCCGCGGCGAGGCCGGTGATCCCGCCACCGACGACGACGGCGTCAAATTCCTCGATGATCACCGCGGTCCACCGCCGTCCAGCTTAGCCTGCGGGGGCTCCTCCGCACCCAGAATCGCCAGTTGTTCCGCCGCGTCCTGCAGGTGGGGGATCATGTCGAGGGCGTGTTCACGGGTGAGACGAACGTTGGGTCCGGTGATGCTGAGAGTGCCGAGCGGGGCCTGTCCCCGGGGAACGATCGGCACGGCAACGGTCGAGATGCCGAGTTCGTACGTGGAGTCGGTGAAGGCATAACCGTCCTTGCGTACCTGTGCGACGGTGGCAAGTACCGCGGTGAGATCATGCGGGGCGTTCGGCCCGAAATCGGTGATGTCATCGAACCCCTGAGCCTCGAGCAGTGAGATGACCCGCTCGTCCGGGAGTGCCGACAGCCAGGCGAGGCCGCTGGCGCTGGCGGCGAGCTTGATCTCGCGGCCGGAGTCCACGTCGTAGCGTAGGCCGGAGCTCGCGCCCTGACGTTTGGCGACCCAGACGAGCGAATCGCCGTCGACGATGCTGAGTCGGGACAGCTCGCCCGAGTGCTCGGCGAGACGTGCCAGCAGCGGCTTCGCCTGGTCGACGAGCGGGATCCGCGCCAGGTGGCGCAGCGCCTGCGAGACCAGTCGCACGGTCAACGTGTAGTTGCCGTTGGTCTCCTCCTGGTGCACGTAGTTCACCGCGATGAGGTCGGCGAGGGTGCGGTGCGCGGCGCTCTTGGGCAGGTCGAGGGTCTCGGCGATCTCGCCGAGTGACAGCCCCTGAAGCTTGCCGACGAGGAGGTCTATCACCGCAAAGGCGCGGGGAAGGGCGGAGCTCACCAGGTCACCGCCGAGTCCGTAACAGCTGCTGCAGCGCGGGCGACGTAGTCGGACACCGTCACCGTCCCGCCGGTCTCGCCCGCTTCGCGAGCCGCCTCGATCAGTGCCAAAGTTTGGGCGGCGTCCGCCACGGACACGATCGGAGCGGCCTTACCACGCACTACGTCGACGAAGTGGGCCATCTGGCGCGTATAGCTGTCACCGGTGCCCTGTTCGACGTAGACCTTGCTCATCGGATTGTGCCAGTTGGCGTCCTGGCCGGCGGCGTAGGAATAGTGGGCGAGATTCGGCACCGAGAGGGCGCCGGCGCTGCCGCTGAGAAAGTAGCTGGCGTTGTCGGGCAGGAACGGGAACGAGTTGTAGTCCTCGGTGGCCTGATCCCAGCCCCAGGGGGAGGCCGCCGCGTCGGAGGCGATGAAGCTGCCGAGGACGCCGTTCTCGAAACGGATGATGACGCTCGCGGTGTCTTCGACCTCGAGGCCGCGGGCCTCGTGGCCCAGGGTCGCCTGAATGGTGGCGACCTCGCCCACCAGGTAGCGGAGCAGGTCGAGGTCGTGCACCAGATTGATCAGCATCACGCCGGCGCCCTTCTGACGGTGCCAGCCCTCATCGAAATAGCTGTCCTCCTTGCGGGCGAACCAGAGTCCGCTGACGGCGACGAGCTTGCCGAGCCCGCCCTCCTGCACCAGGTCGCGGGCGGCGGCAACCGAGGGGTGGTGGCGGCGGTGGTGGCCGACGAGGATCGGCACGTCGGAGGCCTCGACCGCGGCGAGCAGGCGAAGCGTCTCGGCGTAATCGGAGCCGACAGGCTTCTCGAGCAACGCCGGGATGCCCGCGTTCAGGCAGTCGAGGGCGGTGCCGACGTGGAGCTTGTTGGGGTTGACGATGATGACCCCGTCCAGGCCGGGCTGGGCGAGGAGTTCGTGGTGGTCCGCGTAGGCCGGCACGCCGTACTCTTGCGCAACCGTGTCATTGAACGGATCGGCGACGCCCGCGAGCACCGCATCGGGGTTCGCCGCAATGAATTCGGCATGTTTGCTGCCCATGAAGCCCGCTCCGATGAGGCCGATGCGCAGCGGTGCGGCAGGGGTGTTCGACATCGTTGTCGCCTTTCCGTGGAGGTTTTCCGACAGGCTATCATGTATTTTGGAATGGCGTTCCAAAAGTCGCTGTCCGTTGGATGAGGGAGCCGCTTGGAACCGAAGAAGTCGCGTCGTCTGAACTGGCTCATCGCCGTCGCATTCTTTATGGAGCAGCTCGACGGCACCATTCTGGTCACGGCAGCACCGCAGATCGCCGCGGACGTCGGCGTGCCATCCGCCGACGTCAACGTGACCATGACGGCGTACCTGGTCGCGGTGGCCTGCGCGATTCCCCCCGGCGGCTGGCTGGTCTCGCGCTTCGGGGCGCGACCGGTCTTCCTCGTGTCCACACTGGCGTTCGTGGCCGCGTCGGTCCTCTGTGCGTTGTCCGAGGATTTGGTGTCACTTACGTTGGCCCGGGTGCTGCAGGGGGCCGCCGGCGGGATGATGGTGCCGGTCGGCCGGCTGATCGTACTGCGCGGCGCGACAAAACCCGAGCTGGTGCGGGCTATCGCGCTGATCACCTGGCCTGCCCTGCTGGCCCCGGTGCTCGCCCCCGCACTCGGCGGCCTGATCACCACCGTGGCCACCTGGCACTGGATTTTCCTCATCAATGTGCCGATCGGCCTCGCCGTCCTGGGGTTCGGGCTCGTAATGGTGCAGGACACGGCAACGGATGCGCGCGCCCTCGACGGCTTCGGGCTCGCGCTCATCACCGTGACCGTGCTCGCACTCATGACGGCCGTCGAGCTCAGCGCGCTCGAGATCTGGGCCGGGGCCGGGGCTGCGTTCGCGGGAACGCTGGTGTTCGGGGTCGCGACAGTCCTGCGGTTGTTGCGCGCACGGCATCCGCTCCTCGATCTACGGGTTTTCCGGGTGCGGACCTTCCGCGTCACCAATTCCGGCGGCTTCGTCTTCAGAATGGCCGTCAGCGCGGTGCCGTTCCTGCTGCCGCTGCTGTTCCAGGACGAATTCGGCTGGGCCCCGCTCGAATCTGGCCTAATAGTGACGGCACTGTTCGTGGGAAACATCGGCGCGAAACCGGCGTCGGCCTGGCTGCTACGGAGGTGGGGCTTCCGCACCGTGATCATCGGCTCGGTGGTTGGAAGTCTGCTCACCCTGATCGGGTTTGCCCGGCTGACCGCGGAAGTTCCGCTCAGCCTGATCCTGACACTCTCGGTGGTCAGCGGGGCGTTCCGATCGATCGGGTTCACGGCGTACAACACCATGCAGTTCGCGGATCTTGCGCCGGTCGACCTCTCGTCCGGCAACAGCCTGTCCGCTACGCTGGCACAACTTGCCGCGGCGCTCGGCATCGCCGTTGGCGCGACGGCACTGCGGCTGGGGTCCACGGTCAGTGTCGAGGCGGGGTATCGCGGGGCGTTTCTTGTGCTCGCGGCGCTGCTGGTTCTGAGCGTGGTGAGTGCGCTGCGGCTCGCACCGGAGGCCGGGGGCGAAGTGAGCGGGCGCCGCTAGACCGCAGGTCCTTCCATTCGCTGGTGCGCGAGGAGCCCGCAGCAGTTTGCCCGAAGCGAAAGGTGCGCTCGTGTCCAGCGGGTCTTGAGTCAGGCTAGATAGCCCTGTGAGCGGTCGAAGAGAAGTGCGAAATACTCCTGGACCGAACGCTCCTTCTGCAGTGCGTAATTCGGGATCTCGACGCTGATGGCGGCATCCGGGCGGATTGCGGCCAGAATCTGCCGGATGGGTACGTCGCCCTCGCCGGGCAGCCGACGGCTTGAACGCGCTTCCAGAATCGCCGGAGGGGCATCTGTGCCTGCGGGATGCGTCTCCCCCGCGACCGGCCGAAAGACGGTCGGCGCGTCGCAGAGTTGCAGGACCGGGAATAGCTCCGGATTCGCGCTGAGGTCGAGTAGGTGTGCTCCCGTGCGCAGGAAATGGAGCGCGTCGACCTCCACGGCGCAGCCGACAGCGAGTGCAATGTCGATGGCGGTCGCGAAGGAGTTCATCGGACGGAAGGCGACCGGCTCGATGACCGGCTCCATGCCGAACTCGTGTGCATCAAGAGTGAGTGCCCCGAGGGTGTCCGTGAAGCGGGCCAGCTCGGGATCGTCGCCGACGACATTGAGGATGGAGGCGCCCAGAATCGCGCCCGCCTCCAACATCGGAAGCCAGTCGTGCCGCGCGGACTCGCTGTCCAGCGACAGCACCTCAATGTCGAGGAGCTCGAGACCGGAGTCGGCAAGGGCCTTCTGGACCTCCCGGAACTCCCGGCTTTTCGGGGACAGCGGGAACGGAACCTCGGACGCAGTGACAGGCTTGAGGCGGAGGCCGACCTGGGCGAAACCGGCCGCGGACGCCGCGCGAATGAACGCGGCCGGAGGAGTGTCGAGCGAGCTGAGGGGGGCAATGGCGAGTTTCATACGTAGCCTGTCGTTCGGAATAGTTGGCTGGACCCCGCCGGCGTCTACGCCGGGCGACGAGACGTCTGAGGCTGATCGGGCGACGAGATTCCGGACCCTATCGAGACCAAGATAGCGCCCCGCTGCCACCGGCCCGCTGGCCCGCGGGCCCGCCAGGATCGTGTCAGAGAAACACTATCGCTACTTTTGGAACGTTATTCCAAATTTGTTGGCTAGGTGGCGAATGTGTGCAACACTACGTACCGAAATACCGCCCATATAGAGAACAGATGTTCTCAACGCGAACGTAGTCCAATAGACAGCACGACAATGAATGGATCTCAATGAAGAGAGTGTTAGCGGGAGCCCAGCGCTTCACCCGCGTCATAGGTTTAATCGAGGCGGTGGTTGGTTCGCTGCTCGTCGGCATCATCTTCGTCATGATGCTGCTGCAGATCACCCTGCGATACGTCCCGGCCTTCCAGGGTGTCTGGGTCGGCGAAGTGGCGCGGTTCGCCCTGGTTTGGCTGACCTTTGCCCTCGTCGGCTACCTGGTCAGCAAGGGTGAACACCCGGTCATTGAAACCATCGACCTCGTGATCAAGGGGCGCGGCCGCCGGTGGGTGCTGATCTTCGTGCACGTGGTCATCGTCGTCATCTCGGTCGCCTTCGCCGCTGATGCCGCCGCACTTGTTGGGTCGATCAGCGGGCAGGGGACGCCGGTGCTGCGCATCCCGATGACGGTCATCTACGTGGTGCCCATGATCGGCTTCATGCTCTCGGCCATCCACGCCCTGGTTCGCGCCCTGACGTTCCTAATTTTCCCCGAATCCGTCGAAGACGCGATCGCCAACGAGGAAGGCCAGGCCATCGCATGAGCCTTTTGGTACTCATCGTCTTAATTCTTGCCCTGCTCCTCGCGCGCATCCCCGTCTCGTTCGCGCTGCTCGGGCCCTCGCTGCTTTACATCATCACCAACGGCCAGTCCGAAGGACTCGCCACCCGCATCACCACGGGTGGAATCAACAGCTTTCCGCTGCTCGCGATACCCCTGTTCATCCTGCTCGGCACCATCGCCAACAAGGCCGGCATCGCCGAGCGCCTGTTCCAAGCGGCACTGGCCAGCATGGGCCGCGTCCGCGGTGCGTTGGCCTACGTCAACGTGGGCGTCAACGTCGGCTTCTCCTGGATGAGCGGATCTGCGCTGGCCGACGCCGCCGCCCTCGGCAAGATCGAGGTGCCCGCGATGGTCAACCGCGGCTACCCGCGCCGATTCTCCGCCGGCCTCTCGGCGGTCACCTCGCTGGTGTCGGGCGTCATGCCCCCCAGCATCCCCGCCATCATCTACGCCTCCATCGCGATGGTGTCCACGAGCGCACTGTTCGCGGCATCCGTCATTCCGGCCTTCGTGATGATCGGCAGTATCGTCGTCATGGTCTGGTTCTGGGCCCGAAAGCGCGAGGACCTGCGCGGGGACGCCTTCAACTGGAAGATATTCAAGTACGCGACCGTGCGAGTCCTGGGCCCGGCCGTCACCCCGATCATCATCCTCGGCGGCATTCTCGGAGGGTTCTTCACCCCCACGGAGGCGGCGGCGGCCGGCGTGCTGTGGGTGCTCATCCTCGGCTTCTCCTACAAGACCATTACCGTTCGGGAGCTGTGGCCGGTGTTCAAGGAGGCCGCAACGACAACCGCATCAGTGCTGTTAATCCTCGGCGCTTCAACGCTTCTCGGTTGGATCCTGGCACGCGAGCAGGTTCCGCAGGACATCGCCAAGATGCTGTTGGGTATCACCGACAACCCGTTCGTGTTCCTGGTCCTGGTCAACATCATTCTGCTGATTCTCGGAATCTTCATCGAGACCGGCCCGGCTCTCGTGATCGCGGCCCCGATCCTGCTGCCCGTCGCCACTGCCTTCGGCGTCGACCCCCTGCAGTTCGGCGTGGTGATGATCATGAACCTCATCATCGGGTTGCTGACTCCACCGGTCGGCGGGGTGCTGTTCGTCATCAGCTCGGTGACGAAGACCTCGGTGCAGGACGTGACCATGGGCGTGCTTCCGTTCTTCATCCCGCTGATCGGCTCGGTGCTTGTCGTCACCTTCATCCCGGCGCTCTCGCTCTGGCTGCCCGGCGTTCTAGGCCTGCTCTAATCCAAATCAAGTAAGACCTCATCAATTCAAAGGAGAATCCCAGATGGTTACGAAACGAACCCGCAAGCTGGGCGTACTGGCGATGCTGCCGGTCGCCAGTCTCATTCTCGCCGGCTGTTCCGGCGGCGCAGCAGGAAACGGCAATAGTGCCGCAGGCGGCAAGACTGAACTTGTCTTCGCAAACAGCTACACCGACGATCACCCGCACAACCGCTGTGGCGCGAATGTCATTGCCGACAAGATCAACGGCATGGACATCGGCCTCGATATCAAGGTGTTCTCAAACAGCACCCTGGGCAATGACGTCGACCGCTTCACCTCACTCATGGAGGGCGATGTCGACATCGACATGCAGGGCTCGTCGGCCATTTCGTCGACCTACCCGGCAATTGGTGTCTTGGACTCTGCCTACGCGTTCAGCGGCGGGGACCACATGTTCGAGTACTTCGATTCCGAGGCATCCAAGCCCCTGAAGGAGGAGCTCCTCAAGGCCACCGGCGCGCGTGTCATCGAGCCGTTCTTCTTCGGCATGCGCACCTTCAGCGCCAACAAACCGATCCGCACCCCTGAAGACCTCCAGGGCCTGCGCATGCGTTTCCCCGACAGCCCGACGTACCTCGCCAACGCAGAGGCCCTCGGCGCCAACGCGGTCGCGGTCGCCTTCGAGGAGATCTTCCTTTCACTGCAGCAGAAAATCATCGACGGCCAGGAAAACCCCATTCCCACCGTAGCGTCGATGAGCCTGGACGAGGTGCAGTCCCACGTCAGCCTCAACGAGCACCAGACCGGCTTCCAGCTCGTCATGATCAACGAGAAGAAGTGGCAGTCCCTTAAGCCCGAGCAGCAGGAAGCCCTCACGAAGGTCATCGGCGAGACCCGCGACGCCAACCGCAAGTGCATTGACGAGAATCAGCAAAAGATCGTCGACGAGTGGGAAAAGTCGGGCACCGTCACGGTCGTTAAAGACGTCGACAAGGCAGCCTTCGAAGCGAAGGCCGAAAAGTACTTCCTCAACAAATACACCGGTGCCGACCTGGAGCTCTACAAGTCCATCCGCGCCAGCAAGTAAGTAGTAACAGCCCCGTGAGGCCCGGTCACCATGCCGGGCCTCACGCTTACCACAACAAGGAGTTCCTGATGTCAGAAACCACCAACCCCCTCGTCATGATCCTCAACGGGCCGAATCTCAACCTGCTCGGCCTGCGCGAGCCCCACATCTACGGGTCGACGACTCTCCCCGAGGTGGAAAAACTTAGCCGTGACGCCGCAGCCGAGGTTGGACTAGACATCGAGTTCTACCAGAGCAACCACGAGGGCGTGCTCATCGACCACATTCAGGATGCCCGCGTTCGGGCCGCCGGAATCATCATCAACCCGGCCGGTTTCACCTCCACCTCGATCGCCATCCTGGACGCCCTCCTCGCCTCGGAGCTCCCGGTCATCGAGGTGCACGTCTCCGCCCTGCACCGCCGCGAGGAATTCCGGCAACTCTCCTATGTCTCGAAGGCCGCCCGCACGGTCATCCAAGGCGCCGGCCCGCAGGGCTACGAGTTCGCCCTCCGCAGCATGGCCACCCACCTCAATTCGAAGTAACCACGGCCGTGCGCTATGGCTCAGGTATCGGGACGTCCACGACCGCTAAGGATCTGGAAGCCGAACGACTGCCGGCACGAAGGGTTCGAACTCCAGACGCGCCCAGCGCCGGTTTCCGAACCGTCGCCGCCTGACCACGTTTGTCCAGCCCAAATCTAAAACAGACAAGAGGACTCAAAGGTGGAAAAGCATTGAGCACAACAGCAGAGTCGTACCTCGTCGGCCTGATCGGTGACGGCGTCGCACCGTCTCTCACGCCGCCGATGCACGAGGCAGAGGCGGACGCGCACGGCATCCGCTACCTCTACCGGCCGATCGATCTGGACCTACTCGGCCGGCCGGGAGGCGACGTGGGCGACCTGCTCCGGGCGGGCCGCGAGCTCGGCTTCAGCGCCTTCCAAATCACCTACCCGTGCAAGCAGCTGGTGCTCGAACACATTGATTCCGTCTCCCCCGACGCCGAGCGGCTCGGCGCCGTGAACACAGTGTTGATCCGGGACGGGAAGTTCCACGGCGAGAACACAGACTTCTCCGGCTTCGACCGTGCCCTGCGGGCAGGGCTCGCCGGCGCCAAGCTGGACCGCGTCGTGCAGCTGGGCGCCGGCGGCGCCGGTTCCGCGGTGGCCTACGCGCTGCTCTCTTCCGGGGTCCGGCACCTGAGCCTGATCGACCTGCACGCCGGGCGCGTCGCCGAGCGCGTCAATGCGCTGCGGGCGCTCTTCCCCGACCGCATCATTGAGGCGCACACTTCCGACGAGCTGCCGGCCGAGCTCGCCGTGGCCGATGGCTTCCAGCAGTGCACCCCCATCGGCATGCACCACCATCCCGGCAGCCCCATCGACATCGAGCTGCTCGAGGAGCGGCACTGGGTCTCCGACGTCGTCTACCGGCCCGTCGAAACGGCGCTCGTAAAGGCGGCGTTGGCCAAGGGCTGCCGCGTGCTCGACGGTGGACAGATGGCCGTGGGCCAGGCCGTTGACGCGTTCCGCCTCATCACCGGTGTCGAACCGGACGCCGAGCGCATGCGCCGACATTTCCTCGGCCTGCTGGCGCAGGGCCTGTAGCCATCCGAACCTG
>JAOPVO010000170.1 GCA_025966155.1 Pseudonocardiales bacterium | reverse complement strand
GCCGGGGCCGCTGGCGGTGCGTCGATGCCGGCCCGTCGGCCGGGGCCGGTGCAGCTCCGGAGGCGTGCGGTTCGCTCATCGGGCCATGATCCCGCACGTCGGCCGGGGGTGCGCAGCCGCCGCCGCGCGGCCGACGCGTATCGCCTCATCCCGCGCGGGCGGATAGCGTGGTCGGACTATGGGCTTCAGCACGGTCGGCAGCGCAATGCGGCGCGCCTATGAGATCTGGTCCCGTGTGCCCGAGCGGACGAGGTTCGTCGGCGCCGGCATCGTGGCGGTCCTGGCGGTTGTCGCCTGCATCGCCGCTCCCGCGAACTTCAAGCTCGCAACGACCGAGACGACGGTGCTCGTGCTGTCCGCCCTGGTGCTTCGGGCGATCGCGCTGGCCCTGCTGAGCCTTGTCGTGGCGGTCTGCGTGGCCGTCGGCGCGAACGTCAGCGGCGACGAGGTTGTCGTCAGCATCAGTGGCGTCGTGCTGCTCATTGCCGTCGCGATCGTCAGCGTGCTTCAGGCCATCCGCCGCGATCGGCTGGGCCTGGGCCGCACCAGCGCGGAATCGGTCATCGGCCAGGTGCGCCGCCGGCTCCGGGTCCAGGGCGAGGTGCCGGCGCTGCCCGATGGCTGGCACGTCGACGTCCAGCAGCTGGCCGCTGATGGCGCCGCGATCGCCGGTGATTTCGTCTCCAGCCGGCTCCATGAGGTCGATGGCGTCCCGACTCTGGAGATCGTCGTGGTCGATGTGTCGGGCAAGGGCATCGAGGCCGGCTCGCGGGCGCTGCTGCTGTCCGGCGCAGTGGGCGGGCTGCTCGGATCGGTCGAGCCCGAGGAGTTCCTCGGCGAGGTGAATAGCTACCTCAACCGTCAGCGGTGGGTCTCGGGGTTCGCGACGTGCGTCTATGTGCGCGTCAACCTGGAGACCGGCGCCTACTCCGCCCGCACCGCCGGCCATCCGCCGCCCCTGGCCCGCGACGCCGGCGGGACCTGGACCACCGCCGCCACCCGCGGCACGCTGCTCGGTGTCGTGCCGACGCTGCGCGGCGTCGCGGCCGAGGGCAGCCTGAACGAGGGGCACCTGCTGATCCTGGTGACCGACGGCGTCATCGAGGATCGGGTTGCGAGCCTCGAGGAGGGCAATGCGCGGCTGCGGAGCGCGGCCGACCACTACCTGTCGATCCGCCGTTCCGCCGCGCTTCAGAATCGGCAGCCGGTCGACTTCGCCGGCGGGCTGGCCCAGCGCCTGGTCGAGGCCGTCCCCACCCGCGGCGACGACGATCGGGCGGTGGTGGTCATCTGGCGCGAGGCCCCCGCCGTGCCTGAGCCGTCAGTTGACAACGAGCGGGCAGACGAGGCGCAGGCCGCCGATGCCCAGGCAGACGAGGCGCAGGCCGGCGATGTGCGAACGGACCGCGCGCACCTGGCCTGAGCGGCCAGTGTGAGCAACGCCCCCTGCGCCGGCGCGGGCGATAAGGGAGACTCCGGCCATGCCTCTGGGGCGCGGCGGCCGCGTGCGCGACGAGGAATCCCGCCAGGGCATGCGGGTGCTGGGCGTCACGACGCTCGGGCTGATGTTCGTGATCATCAACGCCAGCTCGGTGAATGTGGCGCTGCCGTCGATGTCGGAGGATTTCGATGTCCGGCCGCAGACCGCCGACTGGTTCCTGCTCGCGTTCATGCTGGCCAACACCGCAGCGATCCTGTCGTTCGGGCGGATCAGCGACATGCTCGGGCGCAAGCGCATCTACCTCTGGGGCCTGGCGGCCTTCGTGGTCCTCAGCGTTCTCGCCGCATTCGCGCCGACCGCGGGGACGCTGATCGCGCTACGGGTCCTGCAGGGCATCGCCGCCGCGACCACGGTCACCAACACCGCGGCGCTGATCGCCGATGCCTTCCCGTCGCACCTGCTGGCGTACGGGCTGTCGCTGAACCTGACCGCAGCCGCGGTGGGCAACAGCATCGGCCCCACGGTCGGCGGCTTCCTCATCACGCTGTTCGGCTGGCAGGCGATCTTCCTGATCAATGTGCCGTTCGGCGTCGCCGCCGTGGCGCTCGGGATGCGGGTGCTGCCGGCCGATCGCGCCCGCGCGGGCCCGCGGGACCGCTTCGACTTCCTGGGCGCCGTTCTATCCGCGGCGGGGCTCGCAGCGGTGCTGTACGGGGTCAATCAGATCTCCGGGCACGGGATCGGGGACCCTCGAGTCGCCCTCTGGCTCGGCTCGGGGGCGGCGCTGCTGGCCGGCTTCGTGGTCGCGGAGATGCGCAGCAGCCACCCGTTGGTCGATATCGCGCTGGTGCGAACCTTCTCCCGGGCCTGCGCCTATGGGGCCGCGTACTTCAACTCGTTCAGCCGCGCCGGGCTCGTCATCCTCGTCGTGCTCCAGCAGCAGATCGTGGGGCATCGCTCGGCGGCCGAGGCCGGCTTCGTGATCATGGTGATGGCGATCGCGATGATGGTTGCCGCCCCGGTCTCCGGACGGCTGAGCAACATCTACACCGCGCGGACGCTGTCGTTCCTCGGCGCGGCCGGGCTGGTCATCGGCTGCGCCGGGCTGATGCTGTCGGTGGGCAGCCGCTCGCTGGTGTGGGTCAGCATCTGGCTGCTGCTCGCCGGCGCTGGGATCGGGCTGTTCACCACGCCCAACTCGACGGCGATCATGTCCGGCATCGCACCCAACCGCCGGGCGACGGCCAACGCGATACGGTCGGTGCTCTTCAACAGCGGCCAGGCCATCGGCACGACGATCGCGCTGCTGCTCGTCGCGGGGTCGGGCGTGGAGTCCTATGCCGACCAAGTCGACAGCCCGCAGATCCGCGCGGGCTTCCAGGCCGGATACGCGGTGTTCCTGGGCTCGGCGGTGATCGCGATGGTGCTGGCGGTGTCACGCGGCGGGCCGTGGCGCGCGGTCCCGGACATCGAAGCGCCGCCGGTACGCGCCAGAGTCGCCGCCGATCCCCGAAATCAATAGCCACCTACTTTCGACAACGACCACGAGCTTCCACTTGATCGCCGCGGATCGCCTGGGAGCGACGGCGGCGACGGTCCTGCGCACAGGGGGTCGGCGAGGACAGCCGCGTCATGGCCGGGTCCGGGCATTTGCCATCACCGTCGAAGGCGACTGCACAGGGTCCATAGCCGCCAGAGGCTGAGCGAGCGGCGCGATGCGGGCTGATCCTGCGTGCGGCCCGCGCCGGGAATGGGGAGCATGATCGGGGACATGCTCAGCGGCGTCGATCTGATTTGCACGCAGACG
>JAOPVO010000167.1 GCA_025966155.1 Pseudonocardiales bacterium | reverse complement strand
TCCCCGCCGAGAAGCGGGACCTCCGGACCGTCAGCCAAAGAGTCGGGACTCATAGCGGGTCCAATCACTCACGCAGGAGGACAATCGCCGTGGACGATGGGGAGACGCGACGCTACCCGGGCTCGGTAGGAATCGACACAATCAACGTCGCGCAACTGAGGCTGATCCACCGGACCGGAACATCCGCAGATCGGCATGTCAGTCCGTTTGGGCTAGGCGGTATCGGCCATCACCAGGTCGCCGTTGATCATGGCTCCGGCCTTCGCTCCCTGCGATGCCGCGTTGATCACCTGCGCCATTGGGTCGACGCAATTGCCCGCTCCGTAGAGGCCGGGCACGCTGGTGGCGCCCATCGCGTCGGCCACGACGAACGATCCCACCGGGGTGTCGGCGATCGCTGCGCCGGCTGCGCGCAGCAGGGCGTCCTGCGGCATCATCCGCGGGCTGATGAATAGGGAGCTACGCGCGTTGACCAAGCCGTTGGCCAGTCGCACGCCGGTGAGCGCACCGCCGACGAAGACGCCGTGCATGTCGAAGTCCTCCACCACGATTCCTGCGACGACGCCGGTCTGGATCACCACGCCCGCCTTCGCCAGCCGCGCCTGCTGATCCGCGGCGATCGAGGCGAGCGCGGTCTCGTGCAGGAACAGCACGATGTCCGACGACCACTGCGACAGCAGCAGCGCCTTGTGCGCATCCATCGGCGACGACGCCAGCACGCCGATCGGCTGATCGCGCACCTCGTACCCGTCGCAGTAGGGGCAGTGGACGACATCCCGGCCCCAGCGCGTGGCCAGGCCCTCCAACGGCGGCAGCACGTCAGTGAGGCCAGTCGCCACCAGCACCCGCCGCGCCCGGACCACCCCGCCATCGGCGAGGACGAGCGCGAAGCCGTGGTCGGCGTCCCCGGTCATCGACGCCACGAACCCGTCCACAAATTGCGCGCCGTAGCCGACCACCTCGGCCCGCCCGATCGCCAGCAGGTCGCCCGGTGCGGCGCCGTCGCGGGAGACAAACCCGTTCATATGCGCAGCGAACCGGTTGCGCGGGGCGCCGGAATCGATCACCGCCACCGACCGCCGCGCCCGCCCCAGAACCAGGGCGGCATTGAGACCGGCCGCACCGGCACCGACGATGGCCACGTCCACTGTGCTCAGGTTGTGTGTCATGCCAGCCACTGTGCCGAGCTGATCGTGGATTTGACAAAGTAACTTGCCGAATCTGCAATAGAGGCATGACTGGCGACGCGAGCGACCCGGACATCGATGCCACCCTCGCCGCGGTCGGGCCCCGCCTGCGCGCGCTGCGGCGCGATCGGGGCATGACCCTGGCCCAATTGGCCGACGACACCGGCATCACCGTCAGCACGCTGTCCCGCCTCGAATCCGGGCTGCGCCGCCCGGCGCTGGACCTCCTGCTGCCCATTGCCCAGGCCTATGGCGTCACCATCGACGACCTCGTGCGCGGGCCGAATATCCGCGATCCGCGAGTGCGCCCGGTTCCCCAGCGGCGGCACGGGATCACTTTCCTGCCGCTGACCAATGACGCCGGCGGCCTCCAGGCGTTCAAGATGATCATGCCCGCGCGCCGGACGAAGCCGACCTTGCGCACCCACCCCGGTTACGAATGGGTCTACGTCCTGTCCGGCTCCCTGCGGCTGCGCATCGGCGATCATGATCTGACTATGGGTCCCGGTGAGGCCGCCGAATTCGACACGCGCAACCCTCACTGGTTCGGCAGCGCGGACGGCAAGGGCGTCGAGCTGCTCACCCTGTTCAGCCAGGAGGGCGAGCGGATCCACGTGCGCGCGTCCCCGACCCGGGCGGACTAGCGCCTACGAGCCTGATCCCTAGACTCACGCGCATGTCGGACCTCGAGGTGCGCGGGCTCACGTGGGTTGCCGCCGCACTGGTGGGCTCGCTGGAGGCCCGCAGCGCGCGCCGCGTCGATCGCGCGGCAGACCCAGTGGCCGCCACCTCCCTGATCGACGTACTGGTTGCCGACTATCGATTGGACGACGCCGGCGACATCAACGACCCGACCCTGGACCGAATGGAAGTCCTAGCCGGCGTCTACGGGCTCGACGACCTCGACACCGCCCTGCTGGCGGCGACCAGCGCCCCGCACCTGGACGCGACCATCGCGGCCGCTTTCGATCTGCTGACGGGCGGGACGGACGGCTGGCCGACGGTTGCCGTCCTGCTCGAGCTCGTCGGGATCGGCACCGCCGACGCGGCGGCCGGTGTGCGCCTCGGCCCTGGATCGATCCTCCAGCGATACGGGCTGATCGAGGTCGCGGTGTCCGAGCGGCCGCTGCTGCGCCGCATCGTGCGCGGGCCCGACCGGATCGCGGCGCATCTGCGCGGGGACAACCGGCTGTCCCCGCTGACGGCCTTGATGCTGCTCGCAGCCCACCCCGTGCCGTCGCCCGAAGCCGAGCTGGCGGCCCGGTCGCTGGCCGCGGGCTCGGGCCTCGTCTGGGTCCGCGCGCCGCTGGGCCACGCCGGGACCTCGGTGGCCGTCACGGCGCTCGCGCATCTGAACCTGGCCCCGTTGTGCATCGACCTCACCCGCCGCCCGCCCGGGACCAGCGCCATCGACGCCACCGTCGCCGCTGTGCTCGACGCCTCGCTGATCGGCCGGGGCCTGATCGTCGCCGGCGCCGACGAGCTGGCCGGCAACCGTGACATCGGGCGGCCCGAGGCGCTCATGTCCGCGCCCGGCCCCGTGCTGGCCATCGGCACCGCGCCATGGCGCCGCGACTGGATGCTGGGCGAGCAGCCGTGGCCCTTCACCGTCGATGCCCCGGCGCTCACCCCCTCGCAGCGGGCCCGGATCTGGCAGGCCGAGCTCCCCGAGCTGCACGACCCGAGCTCCCTGGACGGCGTCCAGGCCGAGCTGTCGACACTGCGGCTCGCGCCCGAGGACGTCGCGCTGACCGCCGCGCAGGCCCGGCTGATGGCCGCGGCCGGTGATGTGCCGGTCACCACCGAGGTGGTGCGCGAGGCGGCCCGCGCCCTCGGGGCCGCGAACAACGCCGGCCGCGGCGCCGTCACGCGGCGCTCGGCCGTGGCCAGCACCTTCGCCGATCTTTCCCTCAACCCCGGTACTGCGGCGGAGCTGCACCGCCTGGTCGGCTGGGCCCGTCACCGCGACGAGGTCACCAGCCAGGGCGATGTGCACGGCAAGGCCGGAAAAGGCATCGGCATCGCGGCGCTGTTCACCGGCAGCCCTGGAACCGGCAAGACCCTGGCCGCCCACGTCGTCGCTGACGAGCTGGGCCTCGAGCTCTTCCAGGTCGACCTCTCCGGCGTCGTCGACAAGTACATCGGCGAGACCGAGAAGAACCTGGAGAAGATCTTCCACGACGCGGAGACGCGCAACGTCGTGCTGTTCTTCGATGAGGCCGATGCGCTGTTCGGCAGCCGCTCCAGCGTCAAGGACTCGCGCGATCGCTACGCCAACCAGGAGGTGTCGTACCTGCTCCAGCGCATGGAGCATTACGACGGCATCACCATCCTCGCGACGAATCTGCGCGGGAACCTGGACGCCGCGTTCTCCCGCCGCATGCAGTTCCTCATTCACTTCCCCGACCCGGACGAGGCCACCAGGGCGCGGCTCTGGGAGCAGCATCTGCGCCAGGCCGGGGCTCTCGATACCGACAACCCGGTCGATATAGCCAACCTGGCTAAGTGGGCCGATCTGGCCGGGGGCGATATCCGCAACATCGTGCTCGGCGCGGCCTATGACGCGATCTCCGTCGGGGAGCCCGTGGGGATGCGGCACGTGCGCGCCGCGACCGCGCGGGAGTTCCAGAAGCTCAGCCGCCGCCTGCCGCCGGCCTTCGCCGCCGACACCCAGCCGGTCATCCCGTCTCCGTCCCCCGCCACTCCATAGCGCGACATTTACCAACGAGGCGAATTTCAGGTTGAATAGCCGGTGGCGAGCGCCGCGCCGGTAGTGGCATCGGGGTGCAGCCGAACTTCGAAGGAGCCCCCAGTGGCCGTCGGTCGTGTCGAGCAACTGGCCGCGCCCGCCCAGAGCGAGGCGCCGACTCCTGAGCCCGCCGCCTTCGCGGTGTCCAAGCCTGCCGCGCCGATAGCCGGCCTCGCCTTCCCGATCCAGCTCAAAGTGGCCGTCGGATCGGCCAGCGACCCGGCCGAGATCGAGGCCGAGCGCGTCGCGGCAACCGTCGTGGGTCTCCTGCGAAGGTCCGGCGGGGCCGCCAACGCCGCCGACGCCCAGGAGCACGGCTCGGACTGCGGCCACGACCACGGCATCGATGTCCAGCGCCTCACCGACACCCGCTACGACGCGTTCCCGGTGCGTCGCCACGCGGGCCACGACCATGCCGACTATGCCGACGAGGCCCCCGTTCCCAAGAAGAGGAAGCTCCAGCGCGCGCACGACGGCGATGGCAGCGGCGCTATCGGGATGGCCGGCGGGGACCTCTCCGCGCACACCGAGCAGGCGCTGTCCTCGGCGTCCTCGGGCGGGAGCGCGCTCGACGCCTCGATCCGCGGGCCGCTCGAGGGCGCGCTCGGCGCGGACCTCTCGGCCGTCCGCCTGCACGCCGGCCCTCAGGCCCGCGACCTCAACCGGTCGATGTCAGCGCAGGCGTTCACCCACGGCAACAACGTGTTCTTCCGCGATGGCATGCCGGACACGAACACCGATGCCGGCTTGCACCTGCTGTCCCACGAGCTGACCCACACCGTCCAGCAGGGCGCCGCCCCCGCCCGCCGCCGTCCGACCCTCGAGCGCACCGTCGATGACGGGACGCCGGGCTTCGTCGGCGCCATCGGCGGGATCCGCCGCAGCACCGACGGCCCGATCATCCGTCGGCACGCGGCGTTCGAGCACTACATGCTGGGCCAGCTCCCGCCGCGCCAGCTCGGCAAGATCCCCGCGGTGCGGGCTCTGAAGGACAACAAGAAGCAGGCCAAGAACGTCAAAGCCGGCAAGGGCGGCGGCCTCGAGTCCCAGGACACGTCGCAAGCGGCCAAGG
>JAOPVO010000159.1 GCA_025966155.1 Pseudonocardiales bacterium | reverse complement strand
ACGCCCTCGACGCCGAGCGCCGCGGTGATCAGGGAGTCGGCCAGCCGGTCGGACGGGATGTCGACCACCAGGTCGTCGACGGCGAACCCGGGGCTGCGCTCGACGATGTCGACGCTCAGGATGTCGGCCTCGACGGAGCCCAGGGCGGTGGCCAATGCGCCGAGCGCACCGGGACGATCGGGCAGCACGACTCGCAGCAGGTACGACATCGCTCAGCGCCCTCTTTCCTTAGCTCGTCATTCGTCGGGCCGCTATGAATCGCTCATGCGACCGCGCATCCCGTGCAGCGTGCGGCACGAAGATAACGGCGGCGTGTCAGGCGGGCGTCATCGGAGGGCCTCAGTAGAAGCGGACGGTATCAACCACGTTGCGCAGAGTTTCCCCCGCGATGTACCGACGGAGGTTATCGGCGGTCAATTCCAGCAGTTTCGGCGGCCGTCCGGCGATCACGGCGGCGCTGTGCGGGCTGAGCAGCACATTGGGCAGCGTCCAGAGCTCGCTGTCGGCCGGCAGCGGCTCGACGGCGGTGACGTCGAGGGCCGCGCCCGCCAGCCGCCCCTCGCGCAGGGCGTCGATCAGGGCCGGCTCGTCGACGGTGGCCCCGCGCCCGACATTGACGACAACCGCGTGCGCGGGCAGAGCGGCGATGAGCTCGCGGCTGAGCAGCCCGGCGGTCTCCGCGGTGGCCGGCAGCGCCAGCACGACGGCGTCGGACTCGGCCATCAGCTCGGGCAGCGACTCGAGCGGGGCCAGGCGATCGACCCCGGGCGGCGCCTCGCCGGGATTGCGGCGCACGCCGGTCACGACCATCCCGAAGGCGGCGGCCAGCCGGGCGGTCTCTCGCCCGATGTCGCCCAGGCCGATGACGAGCATGCGCCGCCCGGACAGCGTGCCCACGGCCTTCTGCTGCCACGTCCCGGCGGCGCGCTCGGCGATCAGGCGCGGGACGTCCTTGACGAATGTCAGCAGGCCGAGGATCGCCCATTCGCCCAGCGGGGCGGAGTACAGGCCGGCGCCGCTGGTGATCGCGACCCGCTCGAGCTCCTCGGCGGTCAGCCCCGCGCGGCGCACTACCTCGCCCGTCCCGGCCGGCGCGCCCTGGATCCAGCGCAGGTCCGGCGCCATCCGGATAAGCCCGGCCAGCCCGCCCACCGTCGCGTCGGGCAGGCCGATCACGACCTCCGCCGAGGCCAGCTACGCCTCGAACTCGGCCTGCTGCTGAGGAGTGCGCTGCCACACCGCATCGCCCTCGCGCGGGGTGGGCGCCGGGCCCGCGGGCCCGAGCAGATCGGGCCGGGAGACCAGCTCGGTCCCCTCGACGGACTCCAGCAGATGGACGTCGCCCATCCCGAACGCCGTCGCCACGACAACCCGGACCGGCCCCAGCCGCGCGCTCTTCATTCCAGCGACGCTATCGGCCCCCCGTAGACTGCGCGGTTGTGTCCGCCGAAGATCACACGACCCCTCCCGCGCCTGCGCGCCAGCCCGCTCTGGGCGGCGAGGACGTCCGCCACCTGGCCCAGCTCGCCCGCCTCGACCTCACCGACGACGAGGTGACGCTCTTCGCCGGCCAGCTCGGCATCATCCTGTCGGCGGTCGCCCGCGTCGGCGAGGTTGCCGCAGCGGACGTCGTCGCCACGTCGCACGCCGTGCCCATGGTCAATGTCCTTCGCCCCGACGTGGTGCGCCCGTCGCTGCCGCGCGAGGACGTCCTCGCCGGCGCGCCGCTGGTCGAGGATTTCAAATTCCGGGTGCCGCAGATCCTGGGCGAGGAGGGCTAGATGAGCGAGCTGCATGAGCTGAGCGCCGACCAGATCGCCACCGGCGTCGCGTCCGGGGAGTTCTCCGCCGTCGAGGTCACCGACGCGCACCTGGCCCGGATCGCGGCCGTCGACGGACGGGTCCGCGCGTACCTGCACATCGACACCGCCGGCGCCCGGAGCGCCGCCGCGGCGATCGATGCGGCCCGCGCCGACGGCGAGACGCTGCCCGCACTCGCCGGCGTGCCGCTGGCGATGAAGGACGTCGTGGTGACCAAGGGCCTGCCGACGACGGCCGGCTCGCGCATCCTCGAGGGCTGGATCCCGCCGTACGACGCGACGATCACCACCCGCATCAAGGCCGCGGGCGCGATCATGCTCGGAAAGGTCAACATGGACGAGTTCGCCATGGGGTCCTCGACCGAGAACTCGGCGTATCACCCGACGCACAACCCGTGGGACCTCGCGCGCACCCCGGGCGGATCCTCCGGCGGGTCCAGCGCGGCCGTCGCTGCGTACACCGCCCCGCTGGCCATCGGGACCGACACCGGCGGCTCGATCCGCCAGCCCGCGGCCGTCACCGGCATCGTCGGGCACAAGCCGACGTACGGCACGGTCAGCCGCAGCGGCCTGATCGCGTTCTCCTCGTCGCTGGACCAGGCCGGGCCGTTCGCCCGCACGGTCCTCGACGCGGCGCTGCTCTACGAGGCGATGGCCGGCTACGACGAGATGGACTCCACCTCGATCCCAGTCCCGGCCCCCGCCGTCGTGGCGGCCGCTCGCGAGGGCGCCCGCGGCGACCTCAAGGGCGTGCGCGTCGGGGTGGTCCGCGAGCTGTCCGGCGACGGCTACCAGGCCGGGGTGCTCAGCGCCTTCACCGCCGCCGTCCGGACACTGGAGTCCCTGGGCGCCGACGTGGTCGAGGTCAGCTGCCCCCACTTCGAGTACGCGCTGCC
>JAOPVO010000151.1 GCA_025966155.1 Pseudonocardiales bacterium | reverse complement strand
GTGGCCTCGCCGGCGAAGACCTGCTGGCCCATCAACCCGTCGTCGACCAGGTTGAACGCGTACTTGAGCATCCGCTGGGCCTGCGGGCTCTTCCCCAGGATGATCCGGCCCCACTCGATGCCGGTGGCCTCGAGGTCGGCGTGGTCGACGACCTCATTCACCGCGCCCATCCGGTGCATGTCGTCGGCGCTGTACGTCTTGCCCAGGAAGAAGATCTCGCGGGCGAACTTCTGCCCGACCTGCTTGGCCAGGTAGGCCGAGCCGTAGCCGCCGTCGAAGCTGCCGACGTCGGCATCGGTCTGCTTGAACCGGGCATGCTCGCGGCTGGCGATGGTCAGGTCGCAGACGGAGTGCAGGGAGTGCCCGCCTCCGGCCGCCCACCCGTTGACCAGCGCCACGACGACCTTCGGCATCATCCGGATCAGGCGCTGGACCTCGAGGATGTGCAGGCGCCCGGCGCGCGCAGGGTCGATCGACGTGGCGGTGTCGCCCTCGGCGTAGCGGTAGCCGTCGCGGCCGCGGATGCGCTGATCGCCGCCGGAGCAGAACGCCCAGACGCCGTCCTTGGGCGCCGGGCCGTTGCCGGTCAGCAGCACGCACCCCACGTCCGGGCTCATCCGGGCGTGGTCCATCGCGCGGTACAGCTCATCGACGGTCTGCGGCCGGAACGCATTGCGCACCTCGGGCCGGTTGAACGCGATCCGCACGATCCCGGCATCGATGTGCCGGTGGTAGGTGATGTCGGCCAGGTCCAGTCCGGGCACCGCGGACCATGCCGCGGGATCGAACGGGCCGGACACCGGATGCTGCTCGTCTGCCATGGCCCCAGGCTATCCGCGCGCTCCGCCCCTGCCCGCCTCAGCCGGCTGTGATGGGATGGTCCGATGCACGCAGGGAATGTCGTCGCGATCCCCATGACCACGAAGTTCCGGGGACTGATGGTCCGTGAGGCCGTCCTGGTGAAGGGCCCCCTGGGCTGGGCCGAGTTCTCCCCGTTTGTCGAGTACGACGATGAGGAGGCGCTGGCCTGGTGGCGGGCTACCCGCGAGGCGATGGAGGAGGGCTGGCCGGCCCCTGTCCGCGATCGGGTCGCGGTCAACGTGACGGTGCCGGCGACGGATCCGCAGCGCGCCTGGGACATCGTGCGGGCGTCGGGCTGCCGCACGGCCAAGGTCAAGGTGGCCGAGAAGGGCCAGACCGAGGGCGAGGACATCGCCCGGATCGAGGCGGTGCGCGACGCGCTCGGGCCCGGCGGGATCATCCGGATCGACGTCAATACCGGGTGGGACGTCGACACCGCGGTCGACCGCATCCCCCGGTACGAGCGCGCCGCGGGCCAGCTGGAGTACGTCGAGCAGCCGTGCGTCACTGTCGACGAGCTCGCCGCCGTGCGCCGGAAGGTCAATGTGCGGATCGCCGCCGACGAGTCGATCCGTCGCGCCGCCGATCCGCTGTTGGTGCGCGACAAGCAGGCGGCCGACATTGTCATCCTGAAGGTCCAGCCGCTGGGCGGGGTTCGGGCCTGCCTGCGCCTGGCCGAGGAGGTCGGCCTGCCGGTGGTGGTGTCCAGCGCCATCGAGACGTCCGTGGGCATCGCGGCCGGGATCGCGCTCGCGGCGGCGCTTCCGGAGCTGAACCACGCCTGCGGACTGGCCACCGTTGCATTGCTGGCTGATGATGTGGTGACTGAGCCATTGCTGCCTATTGACGGTTATCTGCCGGTTCGACCTTTCATTGTCGATGAAGCGAAGCTCGCCTCGCTGGCGGCGCCATCGGATCGGGCCACGCTGTGGCTCGAGCGCCTGGCCCGAGTCAGGGCGCTGGACACCGTGCAGGCATGAGCTCGGTCGAACTCGCACGCATTCTCATTGATGAGCTGATCCGCGCCGGCGTGCGCGAGGCCGTGCTGTCGCCGGGGTCGCGCAATGCCCCGCTGGCCTACGCACTGCGCGATGCCGACGAGGCTGGGCGGCTGCGCCTGCATGTGCGCATCGACGAGCGCACCGGGGCGTTCCTGGCCCTCGGGCTGGCGAAGGCCTCGGGCCGCTGCGTGCCCGTCGTGTGCACGTCGGGCACGGCGGTGGCCAACCTGCACCCGGCGATGCTCGAGGCGGCGCACTCGGACATCCCGCTGCTGGCACTCACCGCCGACCGGCCGCTGGAGCTGCTGGGCAGCGGCGCGAATCAAACGACGGACCAGGCCCGGCTGTTCGGCCCGGCGGCCCGCTGGTCGGCCACGCTGGCCGACGGCATGGCGCCGGGCGCGATCCGCTCGGCGGTGGATCGCGCGGTGGCGTGGGCGCTGGGATCGCTGTCGGGGGACCCGGGGCCGGCGCACCTGAATCTGGCGCTGCGCGAGCCGCTCGTCCCGACTGGGCGCGAGGCGGCAGGCGACACCGGGGCCCGCGCGGAGGGGCCCTGGACGGCGCTGCCCACCGCGCGAGCCGGCATCGGGGCCGGTGAGGCAATCGAGCTGACCCCGCGGACGGTGGTCATCGCCGGTGACGGCCCGCCCGGTATCGGAGCCCGGGCCGCGCAGTTCGCCGCCGCGCACGGGCTGCCGATCATCGCCGAGCCGTCGTCGGGCGCCTGGGGCGACGCGATCGCGCACGCCCCGCTGCTGCTCACCGCGCCCTGGCTCCAGCGCCGCCGCCCCGATCAGGCCATCGTCATCGGCCGCCCGACGCTCTCGCGGCCCGTTCGGCAGATCCTCGCCGCGCCGGACGTCCGGACAGTGGGCATCGCGCACTCCCCGCGCTGGGTCGACGCGTCCCTGGCGCTGTCGGCGGTGCACCCCGAGGCGTCGCTCGCAGTCTCGCCGGCTGGCAACGCCCCGCCCGCTCAGTGGCTGGCCCAGTGGAGGGCCGCGGCGTCGGTCGCCGGCCAGGTCCTCGCGGTGGCGGCCCTCGAGCAGCAGCCGGGTGAGCGGATGTCCAGCCCCGCGGTCGCCCGCGCACTGGCCGCGGCCGTGCCCGCCGGCGCCCTTCTGACCCTCGGCTCGTCGTCGGCGGTGCGCGATGTCGAGCTCTACGCCCAGCCCCGCGGGGACCTCCTGGTGCTGGCCAATCGCGGACTGGCCGGGATCGACGGCACGATCTCCAGCGCGATCGGCGCCGCCCTGGCGCTGCCGGATCGCCCGGCCTTCGCGCTGATGGGCGACCTCACCTTCCTGCACGATTCCAACGGCCTCATTCTCGGCCCGCAGGAGCCCCGGCCGGATCTGGCCATCGTGGTTGTCAACGACGATGGCGGCGGCATCTTCGCCACCCTCGAGCAGGGCGCGCCGGAGCAGGCGGCGAGCTTCGAGCGGGTCTTCGGCACGCCCCACGGCGTCGATCTCCGGGCGCTGTGCGCAGCCAGCGGCAGCGGCCACACCGCCGTGGCATCGCTCGGCGAGCTCGAGGCCGCGCTGGCGGAGCCGACCACCGGGATCCGGGTCATCGAGGTGCGCACCGACCGCGTCCGGATCCGCGACCAGCACGCGGCACTCTCCGCCGCAGTTGCCATCGCCCTCGACGCTCTATAGAGCAATCCGCTGCCTGGACTGCCGACGGAACTCGTATCGACGGACTGCGGATCGGCTGACTAGGCGCTGTGGCGGGAGTGGCGGTGCGCCCGGCGCCGCGCCAGGATCGCGAGGGTCGTGCCGGCGACGGCCAGCGCGATGCCGCCCAGCACCATGGGGACGACATCCGAGCCGGTGCTCGACAGCTTCGTCGCGGCCACCGTCTTGCGCTCGACGACGTCGTAGTAGCAGCGCTCCGAGCCGGTGTTGCCGGCGCGGTCGGTCGAGGACAGCGTGACCGAGCGCTTGCCCGGGGTGCTGGTGTCCGCCGACTGGCTGACCAGTGCCGAGGCCACACCGGACGTCGCGTCCTGCGCATTCGCGGTGGCTTTCCCGTCGGTGCCCTCCACGAAGGCCAGCGATAGGCAGGTAACCACCGGCGCGACGCTGTCGCGGGAGATCGTGACCGGCTGGACCGAGGTGCCGCCGTAGCTCGTGGCGCGGCAGCTGGCGACAACCTGGGAGATGGTGTCGGCGGTCACCGTGGCCGGCTCGCAGCCCTCGGTGCTCAGCACGGGGGAGTCGGGGTCGGCCACGTCGAAGGTGACGGTGACGAGCCCGGTGTACCACCCGGGCGAGGTCGTTGCGCCATCGATGGTCGGGGTGATCACGGGCTTGGTGTCATCGGCGATGACGCGGAAGCCGCAGCTGCCGGTGCCGATGTTGCCGGCGGCGTCCTGGGTGCTGATCGGCACGTACGACAGGCCCAGCGAGCTGACGGTGTCGACGCTCAGGCTCGTGCTGAGCGACGTTGGCCCGGACGTCGCGTCACTGAAGGTGGCCCCGACCTTGCCGACGGTGCCCTGCACGAACACCGGCGGGTCGGTGCACGTGACCACCGGCGGGGTCATGTCGAGGGCGATGACGACTGACCGCGTGGTGGTCAGGCCGTAGCTCGTTGCCGAGCAGGTCACCGTCTGGCCGGTGGTGTCGGCAGTGATCACCGTCGTTCCGCAGCCGGACTGGTCCAGCAGGATCGACTCGTCCTCGGTCACGGAGAACGACACGGTGACCGGGCCGATGTACCAGGGCGTTCCGCTGGCGTCCTGCGCCCGCGCGTCGCTGGCTGGGCTGGTGCCGACCTGGCCCACGACCTGCGCCTCGACGACGGGCGCGGTGACGTCGGGCACGACGAGGTAACCGCACTGGACGGTCGCGCCATTGCCGGCCAGGTCCGCGGCCGAGAGCGTTATGGCGGCCGCGCCGAGCGTGGTGCTGGGCAGCGACCCGCTGACGGTCAGGACCGCGGGGCCCGACACGAGGTCGGACACCGCCGCGGTCAGCGAGCGGGTCGAGCCCTGCACGATCGAGGGCGCCGCGGGGCAGGCGATCGCTGGCGGGGTCGCATCGCGCCCAACTGGCACGGAGTCGCTGTTTGTGCCGCCGCTGCTTGTCGCGGTGCAGGTGACGACGGTGCTGGCGCCGTCGGCCGTGACCACCTGAGGGCCGCAGCCGACCGCGCTGAGGATCGTGGAGTCCGGGTCCGACACCGAGAACGACACGGCGACGTCGCCGGTGTACCAGCCGTTCAGGCCGACAACGCCGTCGATGGCGTGGGTGATGACCGGCGGGCTGGTGTCCGGAATGATCTCGGCGGTGCAGGTGGTCGTTGCCGCATTGCCGGCGATGTCGGCTGCTGCGAAGCTCAGCTTGACCGGCCCGAGGACGTCGGTGGGCAGGGCGGCGGTGAGCAAGGGGGCGGTCGGCCCGGATGCGCCGTCGGCAACAGTGGCCGAGAGCGACGCCAGGGACCCCTGCACGCGCTGGGCGCCAACCGGGCAGCCGATGATCGGCGCGATCGTGTCGCGGTTGATCACCACCGAGTCCCCGCCCGAGCCGCCCGCGCTGGTCGCCGTGCAGGTGAGCACCTTGGCGATGGCGTCGGCCGTCAGAACAACCGGGTCGCAGCCTGCGGTGTCGGTGACCTTGGAATCGGCGTCGACGATGGTCCAGGTGATCGTCACATCGCCGACGTACCACCCGCCGCCGCCCTGAGTGCCGTCGACCTTCGACGTGACGACCGGGGGCGTCACGTCCGGGTTCGGCGCAGGCGTCGTCGGGCTGGTCGCGGGATCGGTCGGGTCGGTGGGCCCGGTACTTGGACCGGTCGAGCTGCCGGTCGGGGACGCCGAGTCCGTGGGCGTGGTTGACGTCGAGGTCGTCGGAGTGGTCGAGGTCGTCGGAGTGGTCGAGTCCGTCGGCGTGGTCGTGTCGGTCGGGGTGGGGCTAGTCGAATCGGTCGGCTCGGCGGATGCGCCGGACGGCGATCCCGACGGCGCGGGCTCCGAGGTCAAGCCCGCCGGGATCGTGTCCTGCGGAGCCGGCTCGTCGACCGCGCCGGCGGCGCCGCTGCCGATCATGAGGACCGCGAGGCCGGCTGTCACCAGCGCAGCGAAGGCTGCGGCAAGTGGGCGACGGGACTGCCGCGGTAGCAACGTCATGCTCCTCAGGGACTGCGGCTTGGGGCCGACACGGCGAACCAGCGATGAAGGGTCTGGACAGGGCGCGCGTGTGGTGTCTGCGTGGTGAGATCGGGCTCCCCGAGCTGCCACTGTACCTGCGATATACATCGCCCCGCGGGAGAATCTCCCGGTTGCGGACTCATCGGCACTTCTTAAGTGCACCGATCGAAGACGGCCAGGGCTCAGGAGCCCCACGCCGAGACCATCGGGGCGAACTTGGCGTCGGTCTCCGCCAACTCCGACTCGGGCTCGGACTGCGCGACGATTCCCGCCCCGGCGAAGATCCTGATGCGGCGCGGGTCCAGGGAGTCGATCTGGCCGCAGCGCAGGGCGACCCCCCATTCGCCGTCGCCGCTGGCCGAGAGCCAGCCGATCGGCCCGGCATAGCGGGCCCGGCTCATCGGCTCCAGGGCCTCGATCGCGTGTGCTGCTGCCGTGCGGGGGACTCCGCAGACCGCCGCCGTCGGGTGCACCGCGGCCGCCAGGTCAAGGGACGTCGACCCGTCGGCCGCGGTGCCGCTCACATCGCTGGCCAGGTGCAGGACATTGGGCAGCGTCAAGACGAACGGCGCCTCGGGGGCCTCGAGGGCGGCGCAGTGCGGGCGCAGCGCCTCGACCAGCGAGCGGATCGAGAACTCGTGCTCGCGCCGGTCCTTCGATGAGCGCCGAAGCGCCTCGGCCAGGGGCTCCGTCGAGGCCCCGGGATCGGGCCGCCGGATCGTCCCGGCCAGAACCCGGGAGTGCACGGCGCCGTCCTGGAGCCGGACGAGCAACTCCGGCGTCGCGCCGAGGAAGCCGTCTACGGCGAAGGTCCAGCACGTCGGATACAGCGCGCCGAGCCGTCGAAGCGCCCAGCGGGGGTCCAACGGCGCCGCGGCGCAGGCGGCCCGGTCGCGGGCCAGCACAACCTTCTGCACGTCGCCCCCGGCAATGAGGACCAGCGCCTCGGCGACCGCGTCCTTCCACTGCCCGCCAGTACACGCCGCGTCGGCCCATTCGAGCCCATCCGGGGCCGCCGGGGCCGGGAGCGACCATCCGCCCTGCGCCTGCGCCAGCATCGCCCGGTCGTGTGCGGCTTCAGCCGAAACGTCGCGGGCAGCGAGGGGCCGACCAGGCTCAGCTCCGGCCTCGTCGCGGGCGGTCGCCGTGGTGAGCCACCAGGAATCGCCTCGGCGTCCGACGGCAACCGCCGGCACGATCAGGCTCGACGGGCGATTCGTGCCGTCGGCGCCATCTGGCATCCACGGGGTCGCGGCGAACTCGAAGGTGCCGAAGGCCATCAGCCCAGTGCCGGGCTGCTGCACTGCGTCGGCGACCGTGGCCCCCGCGCAGAGCCGCGCCCACCAGGCGCCGGCCTCGGCGAACCGCGCCGGCCCGGTGACATCGACTCGGGCGGCCTCGCCCCACCCGACCATCCCCTCGCCCTCCCGGACCCAGGACAGCGGCGCTTCGGTCGGCAGCAGGTCCAGCAGCGGCCCAGGGTCGCCGATCGCCACGGTCCGCACGGTGAGGGTCGGGGCGGGATGGACAGCGGGGCTCACGGTTCCAGAGTACGAGTCAAGCGCAGGCCGCCGGTGGGGCGCGTTCGGGATAGATCGCCCACACGGAGCCGATTGGCGGGGCGCGGTTGATCGGCGCGCAGCGCGGCCCCGCGCGCCCCGTACCCTGGGAGCCATGGCGACCTCTGCCCGCGCGGGACGGCTACTCGGGCAGTTCTGGCTCTACACACTGCTGCGGGTCGGGCTGTTCGGGGCGGTCTGGGGCGTGCTCTGGGTGGTCAATGTGCGCGGGATGCTGGGTGTCCTGATTGCCGTCCTGCTGTCGGTGCCGCTGTCCTTCGTGCTGCTGGCCCGGCCCCGCGCGGCCCTCGCGGAGTCGCTCGAGCAGCGGGTGTCTGAGCGCAAGGTCCGCGAGGACGATCTGCGCCTGCGGTTGGCCGGCGAGCCGGAGGAGGCTGACGACATCGGCGAACCGGGGGAACCAGAAGCCGAGGACGGGACCGCGCTCGGCGCCACGCCCGCATCCGCGCCCCGCTCCGAGCGCGAGGACCGCCCGTGACCCGCGCGACGCTGGATAAGGCCCCTCACGAGGTGGCGCAGATGTTCGACGGCGTGGCCCGTCGGTACGACGTGACCAATACCGTGCTGTCCTTCGGCCAGGATCGCCGCTGGCGCCGCAGGACGCGCGCGGCCCTGACCCTGTCCCGCGGCGAGCGGGTTCTGGACCTCGCCGCCGGCACCGGTGTCTCGACCGCTGAGCTGGCCCGCGAGCACGTCAGCGCGATCGCGTGCGACTTCTCCATCGGCATGCTGCGGGCCGGGCGCGGGCGCGCGGACCGCGCCGCTATCCCGTTCGTCGCCGGGGACGCGCTGCACCTGCCGTTCGCCGATGCGTCGTTCGACGCCGTGACAATCTCCTTCGGGCTGCGCAATGTGGCCGATACCGCTGTCGCCCTCCGTGAGATGCGCCGAGTCACCAAGCCCGGGGGCCGCCTGGTGGTGTGCGAGTTCAGCCGCCCGACGCTCGGGCCGTTCCGGTACGTCTATCTCGAGTACCTGATGCGGGCGCTCCCGTGGGTGGCCCGACGGGTCAGCAGCAATCCCGATGCCTACGTCTATCTCGCCGAGTCGATCCGGAGTTGGCCGCCGCAGCCGGACCTCGCCCGGGTGATCAAGGACGCCGGCTGGACCGATGTGTCCTGGCGGAACCTCACCGGCGGCATCGTGGCCCTGCATCGCGCAACCTGCCCCGCGCTGCAGCCGTGATCACCGGCCGTGGGGCCCGAGGAACCGCCAGGGCGGCGGCCACGGGTTCGCACGTCATGCCCATTGCGTACTTAGGCATGACTTACCACGACCGCCGCCCAATACGGTTCTAGACTCCTTGGGTTGCCCCTCGTGAACCAATTCACAAGCAGGCCGACGGTGCTATGGAAGCGCCGCCAGCACGATCAGGGACGGAGGTGCGGGCGTGGCCACAGCCACTGACTCGTCTGGCGTTTCGGGCATCACCACCGGCACCGGCACCGACCCCCTGACCAGTACCGACGCCCCCATCGGGGCCCGCGAGATCACCGCCGACGTGGTTGTGGTCGGCGCCGGCCCCGGCGGCGCATCCGCGGCGTACTGGCTGGCCGCGTCCGGCCTCGATGTCGCGCTGCTGGAGAAGACCGAGTTCCCCCGCGAGAAGGTCTGCGGCGACGGCCTCACCCCGCGCGGCACCCGCGCGCTGGTGGCCATGGGCATCGATGTCAGCGAGGAAGCCGGCTGGCTGCACAACAAGGGCCTTCGGGTGATGGGCGGCGGGATGCGCCTGCACCTGGACTGGCCCGAGCTCACCAGCTTCCCGGCCTACGGCTTGGTCCGCCCGCGGGCCGATCTGGACAATCTGCTGGCTATGCAAGCGGTCAAGGCCGGTGCGCACCTGCACGAGCGGACCACCGTCAACGGCCCGATCCTGGACCGCGAGGGCAATGTCTGCGGTGTCAACGCGACCGAGGGCCCGGACAAGGTCCCGGTGGTCTACCGCGCCCCGATCGTCGTGTCCGCCGACGGCGTCGCCGGCCGGTTGGCCCTGGCCATGGGCCTGCAGCGCGACGACAGCCGCCCGATGGGCGTGGCCGTGCGCCGCTATTACACGAGCCCGGCCAAGACCCACGACAACTACCTGGAGTCCTGGCTCGAGCTCTGGGACGGCCCGCCCGGCGCCGACACCTCCAAGCTGCTGCCCGGCTATGGCTGGATTTTCGGGATGGGCGACGGCACGGTCAACGCCGGGCTCGGCGTGCTCAACTCCTCGAAGGCCTACCAGCGGACCAACTACAAGGGCCTGCTGAGCTCGTGGCTGGACAACACGCCCGAGGAGTGGGGCCTGCGCGAGGAGAACGCGATCGGCCAGACCCAGGGCGCGGGACTGCCGATGGGCTTCAACCGGGTGCCGCACTACACCCGCGGACTGGTGCTCGTCGGGGACTCCGGCGGCACCGTCAATCCGTTCAACGGCGAGGGCATCCCCTATGCGATGGAGTCCGGGCAGTTCGCGGCCCAGGCGATCATCCAGGCCCTCGCCCGCCCCGAGGGCTCGGCCCGCGAGGCGGCGCTGCGCTCCTACCCCCAGGCGATGGCCGACGAGTGGGGCGGCTACTACCGTCTGGGCGGCGTCTTCGTGAAGCTGATCGGCAACCCGGCGGTCATGCGGGCCTGCACCCGGCACGGCCTGCCGCATCCGGGGCTCATGCGTTTCGTGCTCAAGCTCCTGGCCAACCTGCATGACAAGAACGACGGCGACCTCGCCGACCGGGCCATCACCCTGCTCACCAAGCTCGCCCCGGCGGTGCGTGGATGAGCCGCCTGTGTCCTGACCTGATTGCCCCAGCCCACGAAAGGGTCGCTGCCTGATGCTGGCCCCCTACATGCCGATCGTTCTCCTGTTCGCGCTCGCCGCCGGCTTCGCGATCCAGTCCGGCATCATCGCGACCGTCACCGGGCCGCGGCGCTACAACAAGGCGAAGTACGACTTCTACGAGTGCGGCATCGAGCCGACGCCGCAGATGGAGGGGCCGAGCCGGTTCCCCATCAAGTACTTCCTGACGGCGATGCTGTTCATCGTCTTCGATATCGAGATCATCTTCCTGTATCCCTATGCGGTGGCCAACGACTCGCTCGGGCTCTTCGGGCTCGTCGAGATGGCGCTGTTCATCGGTACGGTCTTCGTCGCCTATGCATACGTATGGCGACGCGGCGGATTGGATTGGGACTAAGCCATGGGCCTCGAAGAGAAGCTGCCTGACGGCATCCTGCTGACCAGCGTCGAGAAGCTGGTGAACTGGTCGCGCAAGTCCTCGCTCTGGCCGGTCACGTTCGGCCTCGCCTGCTGCGCCATCGAGATGATGACGTTCGGCGCCCCCCGCTACGACTCCGGCCGATTCGGCATGGAGGTCTTCCGCCCATCGCCGCGCCAGGCCGACCTGATGATCGTGGCCGGGCGGGTCAGCCAGAAGATGGCTCCCGTCGTCCGCCAGATCTACGACCAGATGGCGGAGCCGCGATGGGTGCTGGCCATGGGCGTCTGCGCGAGCTCCGGCGGCATGTTCAACAACTACGCCGTCGTTCAGGGCGTCGACCACATCATCCCGGTCGATATGTACCTGCCGGGCTGCCCGCCCCGCCCCGAGATGCTGATCGACGCGGTGCTGAAGATCCACGCGAAGATCATGAACGAGCCGCTCGGCCCGCGCCGCAAGGCCAGCGCACCGGATCGCCAGGTCGAGCTCATCCCGTCCAGCGTTCGGTACGCCAAGTGA
>JAOPVO010000142.1 GCA_025966155.1 Pseudonocardiales bacterium | reverse complement strand
GCTGCGGGCGCTGGGCGCGTCGCTGGGCGCGACGCAGGTCATCCTGGACGGCGAGATCGTCGCGTTCGACCAGGACGGCCGGACGAGCTTCTCCCTGCTGCAGCAGCGAATGCACGTAGCGGAGCCGACCCGGGCCCGGCGCCTAGCCAACGAGACGCCGGCCGTCTACCTGGTATTCGACCTCCTCTACCTGGACGGGCGATCGCTGCTGGCCCTGCCGTACGACACCCGGCGGGAGCTGCTGGAGGCGCTGGAGGCGCTGGACCTCAACGGGCCAAGCTGGCAGACGCCTCCGGCGTTCGAAGGCAACGGCGAGGAGGCAGTGCAATCGAGCCTCGCCAACCACATGGAGGGCGTGCTCGCGAAACGCCGCACGTCCGCCTACCTGCCCGGCCGCAGGTCAGCGGACTGGATAAAGATCAAGAACATCCGGGCCCAGGAAGTCGTCATCGCCGGCTGGAAGCCAGGCTCAGGACGCCGCGCCGGCGCCATCGGCTCACTGATTCTCGGCATCCCCGCTGATGCCGGCGGCCACCTGCGATACGTCGGGAACGTCGGCACCGGCTTCACGCAGGACATGCTCGAGGACCTCGGCAAACGGCTGCGCCCACTCCAGCGCAAGTCCCACCCATTCGACACCGACCCGCCCCGCCCCGCCGTCAAGGAAGCGCATTGGGTGCGGCCCGCCATCGTCGGGGAGGTCGCATTCAGCGAGTGGACCGCCGACGGGCGGCTGCGCCACCCAAGCTGGCGCGGTGTGCGCCCGGACAAGAGCCCGGACGACGTCCGGCCCGAGACATGACCGACCCGCATCAGCAATTGCGCGAAAGTCACGTCGTTGCCCTGCGCACGGACCGCGCCCAGGGTGCGGCCGACCGCACCGCACCGCGATAGCTGCCGAGATGCGAAATACTGGCCTCATCCGTGGAGCAGCGCGAAGGTGGCGACGGCATGGACCAGCGTCTCCTCGCCCTGGTCGATCTCCGCCTCGCAGACCAGCAGGTGCGCCCCCCTCTTGCGGACCTTGGCGGTCACGACGAGCGAGCCGATGCGACCCGGCCTCAGATACGCGAGAGTGAGCTGGCTTGTGGCCGGCACGTCATCTTCGCCGGGCAGGCTCCGCACTGCCGCGCCCATTACGCTATCCGCCAGCGTGGCGAGGAAGCCGCCGTGCACCGTGCCCGCACCATTCAGGTGCTCAGGTCCTGCTGCCACAGCGAGGCGCGCCTCGCCCCCCGCAGCGTCAGCTGTCACCAGCCCGATTAGGCCGCCGAAGCCCTCCATAGCGCCACCTTCCTCTCGTTGACCCTCTCGTTGACGGCGACCAGCGCTCGTCCACGGCCGCATACATCGCTTGCTATCAAGGCCATGGCCAGCGTGCATAGATCCGGCAGCGCGGCGGCTCAGCCGAATGCGACATGGCCGTGCCCGGTGCCATCGCTGCCGGCCCCCTCCGGCTCCGGGTCGACGGCACCGGATATCTGCTCGCCCGCCGTCGGCTCGCCCGCCGTCGGCTCGCCCGGCGTCGGCTCGCCCGGCGAGGGAGTAGGGCCGCCGCCGTCCGAGCCGGTGCCGGACCCCTCGGAACGTCCGCTGCGGCTGACGGGCGACCCCGCCGTCCCGTCACTGGATCGCGCGCTGTCGGGCTGATCCTGCGGCGGCTGGGGATCGTCGCCGCCCTCAGTCAATCCATCCTCAACGCCAGTTGCCATGGTTTGGTCAGGTCCGCTGCTCGATTCGGTCATGGACGCGGCATGCCCGCGCTCGGCACCCATTCAACCGACGCCGCGATCGGGTGCATCCAAGGCGCACAGCGACGGCCCGGTGTGGGTTTCGCCCGTGGGGGCAGGGACGGGTTTGCCCTAGCGGGCCGAGAACCTGGAGGCAATCGTGGTTGACCGCATCGCCGATATATGGGGCAGTCGCACACCCTTCCAGCGCGGCGCGACGTGGCCGGTGCGAGTGGATCAGAAGCTCGCGGACGGCCTGTCCGATGCCGATGTCGACCGGTGGGTGCAATCGGCCTGCGTCCTGTGCAGCAACGGCTGCGGCTGCGACATCGCGGTCAAGGACGGGCGGATGGTCGGCGTGCGCGGGCGCGCCGTCGACATCGTCAACCACGGCCGGCTGGGCCCGAAGGGGCTGTTCGGCAGCTGGCAGGGGATGGCGAGCGACGACCGGCTCACATCGCCGTTGATCAGGCGCGGCGGCCAGCTGGTGGAGTGCGATTGGGATACCGCCATGTCGGCCATCGTGGAGCGCAGCCGGGCACTTCTGGCCGAGCGGGGGCCGCTGTCCCATGCGTTCTACACCAGCGGCCAGCTGTTCCTCGAGGAGTACTACGCCCTCGCCATTCTCGGCAAGGCCGGCATCGGGACCCCCCACATGGACGGGAACACCAGGCTGTGCACCGCTACTGCGGCGGCGGCGATGAAGGAGAGCTTCGGCTCGGACGGGCAGCCGGGCAGCTATGAGGACATAGACGAGTGCGATGCGATCTTCCTGTATGGCCACAACATGGCCGAGACGCAGACCGTGCTCTGGGCGCGGGTGCTCGATCGCATCGAGGGCCCGGACCGGCCTGCGGTCGTGTGCATCGATCCCCGGCTCACCCCGGTCGCGCAGCGGGCCGATGTGCACCTCGCCGTCCGGCCGGGGACGAACCTTGCGCTGATGAACGGGCTCATCCGCGAGCTGCTGCACCACGGCTGGGTCGATGAGCAATACATCCGGGACCACACGGTGAACTTCGAGGAGCTGCGCGAGACAGTCGAGCCGTGGACGCCCGAGGCCGTCGCGGAGGTCTGCGGCGTGCCCGCCGACGATGTTCGCCGCGCCGCGCGGATATTCGGGACGTCGCAGCGGGTGCTGTCGACTGCGCTGCAGGGCTTCTACCAAGCCTCGCAGGCCACCGCATCCTCGTGCCAGATCAACAACATGCACCTGCTGCGCGGGCTGCTCGGCCGGCCCGGCTGCGGCGTCCTCCAGATGAACGGCCAGCCCACCGCCCAGAACAACCGGGAATGCGGGGCGGATGGGGATCTCTCGGGCTTCCGCAATTGGGCGAACGCGGCGCATGTGCAGGAACTTGCGGACCTCTGGAACGTGGACATCGACGTCATCCCGCACTGGGCTCCCCCGACGCACGCGATGCAGATCTTCCGGTACATCGAGCAGGGATCCATCGACTTCCTCTGGGTGTCGGCGACCAACCCAGCGGTGTCCATGCCGCAGCTGCCCCGGATCCGCGACATCCTCGGCCGCACCGAGCTGTTCCTAGTCGTGCAGGACCTCTACCTGACCGAGACCGCGCGCTACGCCGATGTGGTGCTCCCGGCGGCCGGCTGGGGCGAGAAGACCGGCACCTTCACCAATGTGAACCGGACCGTCCACCTGTCGGAGAAGGCAGTGGAGCCGCCCGGACAGGCCCGGCCCGATCTGGACATCTTCCTGGACTACGCCCGGCGGATGGACTTCCGCACCAAGGACGGCGGCCCGCTCCTGACCTGGGAGGGGCCCGAGGATGCCTACCGCGCCTGGCAGGACTGCACCCGGGGCCGGCCCTGCGACTACACCGGCATCACCTACGAGCGACTGCGCGGCGGCAGCGGCATCCCCTGGCCGTGCAACGAGGAGCACCCCGACGGCACGATTCGCCTCTACGGTGACGGCGTCTTCCCGACCGACCCGGACTACTGCGAGACCTACGGGCTGGACCTGGCGACGGGAGCCGCCGTCAGCGAGCAGGCCTACCGGGCGGGCAGCCCCGCAGGACGCGCGATTCTCCGGGCCGCGCAGTATCACCCGCAGCACGAGCCCCCGGATGCGGATTACCCGCTCAGCTACACCACCGGCCGCACGGTCTACCAGTTCCACACGCGCACGAAGACCGGGCGGGCGCGGCAGCTGAACCAGGCGGCGCCGTCGGCCTGGGTGGAGATCTCGGTGCCGGACGCCGCCCGAATCGGGGCTGCCGAGGGCGACATCGTCCGCGTCGCCTCCCGCCGAGGGGAGATCGTGGTGCCGGCCCGGATCAGCGACATCCGCGAGGGCACCGTCTTCGCGCCCTTCCACTACGGCTACTGGGACGCGGCCGGCGCGGCGCCCGCCGCCACCGCGGCGAACGAGCTGACGATGACGGAATGGGACCCGGTCTCCAAGCAGCCGAACTTCAAGAATGCCGCCGTGCGAATAGAGAAAGTCGCGGACGGGGCCGGCCCGGCCCCGGCTCCGACCACGGCCGGCTCCCATCCTGCGGCCGGAACGGATGTGCCGGCGACGCGCGGAGGTGCGCCGGGCGAAGCCTCCGAGACCATGGGCGCCGCTGTGCCGCCCGGCGGCGCGATCCAGGCGGCGCGGTCATGAAGCTGCCTATCTATCTGGCGCTGCTGCACCGGTCCGAGCAGAGCCTCGCCGGCGCATTCCGGGTGGTCGCCGACGGGCACGCCGCGGAACCCGACGTGTACAGCGTCTGCCAGCTGCTCGCAGGCCAATGCGACGAGCACGTCCGGGCCCTCCAACCCGCCGTGCAGCGCTACGGCGAGGCCGATGAGGGCGACGAGCCGGAGAACCTCCATCACAGCGGGCCCAGCCGGACCCGCAGCGGTCCGGTGGGATTGCTGCGCGACCTTCAGGACCTGTACGTGCTCGCCAGCCTCGTCGACGTGACGTGGACCATGATCAAGCAGGCCGCCCTCGGGCTGAGGGACATCGAGCTGCGGTCGACGGTGGAGGACTGCGAGGGCCAGACATCCATGCAGCTCGACTGGCTCCGGACGCGCATGTCACAGGCGGCGCCGCAGGCCCTGATCGCGGCAAGATGACGGCTCCGGGCGGCGCCAGTCCGCGGCGGGGCCGCCTATCGCTGCTCGACCGCCTGACGAGGCACTGGGGCAGCCTCGGCGCCGCCGGCTACGCGGCCATCCTCTGCCTGGCGGTGCTGGGCACAGTCGGCGCCGTGGGGATCCTCAGCCGGATGCCCTGGCTGTTCCCGAGCCTTGGACCGACCGTGATGCTGTTCTTCGAGTCGCCGAACGAGAAGGCATCGCGGCCGCTCAACGCCCTGGTGGGGCATGGAGTCGGCATAGGTCTTGGCTGGCTATGCCTGCTCGCCTTCGGCTTGAATGGCCAGCTCGCCGCGCCTACGGCCGGGCTGAGCCTGCGGTATGTCGCGGCTGGCGCGGTGTCGGTCGCAGCCACCACGATGGTGCTCACGGCCATCAAATTGCCGCACCCACCGGCCGGCGCGTCCACCCTGATCGTCAGCCTCGGCATCATCGCAACCGGTCCGCGGATCGCCGCTATGGCCTCTGCCGTCGTCGCTGTCACCGCGATGGCGTGGCTGGTCAACCTGGTGCTCGGAACCCGGCCCAGCCCTGTGGGACATCCCGCAGGGCGCGCCGAGCAGGCTGGGTAGGGGCCTTCTATGGCAGATACAGCGATTTTCGACGTGGATGGCACGCTGGTGGACAGCAACTATCACCACGCCCTGGCCTGGTCCCGCGCCTTCCGTCGATATGGCATCACCCAGCCGCTATGGCGCATCCACCGGGGCATCGGGATGGGAGGGGACATGTTCGTCCCTGCGGTCGCCGGCCGCGACGTCGAGGACGCTCACGGCGACGACCTGCGCGCGGCATGGGCGGAGGAGTTCGACGGCCTGATCGGCGAGGTGCAGCCTTTCGATGGAGCGCATGAGCTGCTGCTCGAGGTCAAGCAACGGGGGTTCCGCCTTGTGCTCGCAAGCTCGGGCAAGGCCCCGCAGGTCGAGGCGTTCCTCGACCTGATCGATGGCAAGTCCCTGGCCGACGCGTGGACCACCGCCGACGACGTGGCCAACAGCAAGCCCGAGCCCGATCTCGTGGCAACCGCACTGGCCAAGGTCGACGGGGCCAGCGGCATCATGATCGGCGACTCGATCTTCGATGCCCAAGCCGCAGCCAAGCTCCAGATCCCTACCCTCGGTGTCCGGACGGGGGGGTTCTCGGTCGGGGAGCTTCTGGAGGCCGGCGTGCTGCAGGTCTTCGACTCGCTCGTCGCCTTCCGCCGAGCCCTGGATGGCACCCCGCTGGCGCGCGCAACCCGGTAAGGAAACGCTCCGGGGTGATGGGTTTTCGGCGGTAGTGCAATGGGCAAATCGGGCCGCACAGCGAGCGCACATCGTGAAGCAGCCAGGAGCGCGCCGCTGATACTGCCCGACTCGTAGGAGAGGCCGACATGACTAGCAGCGCGTACAACGATCCAGCTCGTGGCTCCGCCAGTGCGTCCAAGCACGAGCGCACGCTGTCCCTGATTGCAGGGGTGCTCGGTGTGGTGATGTTCCTGCTCGGGTTCATCAAGTGGCTCAAGCTGGGCGACGGCGACGACGCCCAGAAGTACGGCGGCTTCGCGTTCGGCATGCCCACGACGGCGGTCATCCTGCTGTCGCTGGCCGCTGGGCTCATTGCCGCCTTGGGGGCTATGGACCACCGCGACGGCCGCGGCGTGCCGAGCGCCATCCCCACCGGCCTCGCCGCCGCCAGCCTTCTCGGCGCGATCGGCATCCTGCTCAACAAGGGCAGCATCAGCGACGGCGTCGGGGACAAGGTGGGCGTGGAGATCGGCCTGATCCTGGGGCTCATCGTCGCCGCGATCCAGACCGTCGTCCTCGCTCTGGGCCTCGCCTCCCGCAAGGACGACGAGGCCAACACGGGCTATGACGCGCCCACCACAGGCACAGGCACAGGCCGGGGCCGCGCCGCGCGCTGACGCGAGTGTTGCTCAATGCCCGCCCGGCCCAGTGGCTGGGAGTCGTGATCTCGAGCTGGTGATCACCGCGCTCCTGGCCACTGCCGGACGGGTTGGGGACCGCACCTCGGCCGCGACGGAAACGGTACGGGGCCGACTGCCGGGAAGCCGACGCGTTGCGGACGGCACGCCAGGCGGCGGTGACAGGTCGAACGGCCCGCCTCAGTCGCTGCGCAGACGCCTCGCACAGGCGCCCAGCACCCGGTCGACGTCGATGCGCAGGAGCGCGGGGTCGACCGTGCCGCCATGCGGATCCCCAGTGCCGTCGCCGTCCCATAGGACGGTATGGGGCCCGCCCGGCGGCGGGCCCCATAGTGCTGGCGAGACCGGCCCGAAGAGCACCACTGAAGGACGTCCGTAGGCGCTGGCCAGGTGGGCGATGCCCGTGTCGCCGCAGACCACGAGGGCCGCGTCCGACACCGCCGCGCAGAGATCGGGGATCCCGGCGCCGATCAGGGAACGGGCCCCGATCGCCTTGGCCAGCGCCGAGCCGAGCTCAGCCTCGTCGGGGCCTGCGGTGACCAGCACCTCGACGCCCTGCTCCCGGAGCCAGGCACCGACTTGGGCGAATCGCTCAACCGGCCATCGCCTCGACACCGACGCCGCGCCTGGGTGCAGGATCGCGTATGGGCCGGGGAGGACGCGGGGCACCGGAGGACGGGCGATGCGCAGGTCGGCCGGGTCGCACACGGCACCGAACGCGGCATCGATAAGCCGGCACCATCGGCCCACCTCGTGCTCGTCCGGCGACCACGCCGGGCTACGGGCGCCAACAGGCAGCGCCGGCGGGCAGGCGAAGCCCACGAGGTCGCGGGGCGACAAGCGGGCCAGCAGATCGTGGCTCTGCGGACCCGAGCCGTGCAGGTTGATGGCGACGTCGACGGCGCCGATGTCGGAGGGCCAGGTCGCATCAATGCCCGGCAGCGGCTGAAGCGCGTCGACGCAGCCCATCAGTGCGGCGAGCGGGCCCCATCGTGCTGGAGCGGCCAGCACCACGCGGTGCTCCGGGAGCGCGGCGCGGATTCCCCGGAGCGCCGGAACGGCGGTCAGCAGGTCGCCTAGACCCAGCGCGCGCAGCACCACGGCGGCCGGCTGGCCATCACCACCGCCGGACAGCGCGGCTATGGCGGACATAGCGCGCTTAGGGCCACGACGTCTCAGTGGACCCGGCGATCATCAGCTCCCGGACCTCGCACCCAGGCGGCTGGGACAGCGCGAACATGACCGCGGCGGCCACGTTGTCCGGGTCGTTGAGCCGCGCATCGGGGCCGGGCTTGTACTGCTCGGTCCGGTCATCGAAGAACTTGGTCTGCATACCGCCCGGGACGAGCAGCGTCACGCCTACGATCCCAGCCAGCTCGGCCGACAGGGCGCGGGTGAAGCCGACCACCCCGAACTTCGACGCGCAATACGCCGTCGCGTCGGACACCGCGCGCCAGCCGAGCGTCGATGCCACCGTCACCACGCGGCCGCGCGACTCGATCAGCGACGGCAGTGCCGCGCGGATGACCGCCGCCGTGCCCACCAAGTTCACTGCGATCACCCGCTCCCACTCCGCCGCGGCGACCTCCTGGAGTGTCCCGCACCGATCGATGCCGGCGGCGGTGACGACGGCATCGAAGCCGCCCGCACGCTGCGCCAGCGCGCGGGTAGCGGCCTCGGCGGCCCGCGGGTCGGCCAGGTCGACGAACTCCACGTCGACGTCGCGGTCTGGGGCGGCGATGTCGAGGACGTACGGCGTGCCCCCGGCCTTCGCGACCGCGTCGACGACGGCCGACCCCAGCCCGGATGACCCACCCGTTATCAGCACTCGTCCTGCGCTCACTCGCATCTCCATCTCGTCATTGGTAACTATGTATTGGTGCACGTGCGGTGGAGCTCAGCCGGCAGGTGCGGTACCGGCATGGGCTCGGGCCACAATCTGCGTGGTCGAGCGCCCCGGCAGGAACGGCAGCGTGATGACCTGGCCGCCCCAGGAGCGAACCAGCTCCGCCTCGGGCAGCTGGGCGTCGGAGTAGTCGCCGCCCTTCACCCAGATGTCGGGCCGCAGTCGCGCCAGTGCCGCATTGGGCGTGTCGTCCTCGAACACCGCGACCGCATCCACCACCCGCAGCGCCTGCAGCACCGCCGCACGGTCCGGGGCCGGCTGCAACGGGCGCGACGGGCCCTTGAGCCGTCGAACCGACTCGTCGGAGTTGAGCAGGACGATGAGGCAGTCGCCCAATGCCCGGGCCGCCCGCAGCGTCTCGATGTGCCCGGCGTGCAGCAGATCGAAGCAGCCGCCCGTGGCTACGACCGTGCCCCCCTGGGCGCGGGCCCGCGCGAGAACCTGCTCGAGCCGCTGCGAACCCCCGAGGGGCGCCTGCGCGTCGGCCAGTGCGGTCTCGGAGCCACGCAGCCACTCGTCCAGCCGGGCGGCGGCGCCGGCGTGCACGAAGCCGGTCGCCGCCCGGACCCCGGCTGCGACTGCGTCCGATGCAACGGCCCCTGCTGCGAGGGCAACTGCGGCGGCGGCGGCGAAGCAGTCGCCCGCACCGCAGGTGTCCCCCACCGCCGTGGTCGCGCTCGCAGGGATCACGCTGATCCCATCGGACTGCACGAGCAGCGCGCCGTCGGCCCCGAGGGTGACGGCCAGCGTCGTCGCCTGCCAGCGGTCCCGCAGGGCCCGGCCCTGCTGCTCCACGTCGAGCAGCGAGCGGCCCGGCCCGATGCCGGCGAAGGCGGCCGCCTCGTCCCGGTTCGGCGTGACAAGGCGCATGCCTGCGACGGGCGCGGCTCCGCGCGGATGCGGATCCCAGACCGTCGGCGCGAGGCACCCGGCGATGGCATCGCGCAGCGGCCCGAAGGCGGCCGCACCCAGCCCATAGTCGGCGATCAGTACCGCACTTGCGCGAGCCAGCGCTCGCCGGCCAGCGTCGGGCATGTCGCCGATGGCGCCGGGCGACCCGCCGCGGTCGAGCCGGGCGATCGGCTGGCCGCTGCCGCGCAGGCGCGTCTTGACCGAGGTGCTCCCCGCCCAAGGAAGGCCGATCCACGTCACGCGGCGACCCAACGCCGCCCGCACGGTGCGCGCCGCGTCGTCATCCGCATCCGGAGCGAGCAGCACAACGTCGTCGTGCCAGCGGCTGGCCAGGAGCGCGGCCAGCGCGGCCCCGCCCGGCCGGATCAGCTCGCCCGATTGGGCGATGACCGGGACCGGAGCCTCGGGGCTCAGCCGACTGACGTGGCCCTCGATGTCGATATCGAGCATGACATCGCCGATGACGACCAGCGGCCCCGCGCTCATGACTGCGACCCCAGGAAGCACGCGTCCAACTCGGCGCAGAGGATGTGCAGTGCGACCAGGTGCAGCTCCTGCACGGTGGCGCCGAAAGGCGCGTCGATGCATAGGGCCTCGTCGCAGGCGGCCGCCAGCGGATTGGGCAGAGGTCCCGTCAGGGCATAAGTCCGAACGCCGCACTCGCGCGCCGCTTCTGCAGCCGCAAGGAGATTCGCGCTGCGACCCGACGTCGAGAACAGCACGCACACGTCGCCGGAACGCCCGTGAGCGCGCACCTGACGGGCGAACAGCTGCTGTCCGCCATAGTCATTGACGACAGCGGTGAGCGTCGACGTCTCGGACGACAGGCAGATAGCCGACAATGGGCGTCGTTCGTCACGGTAGCGACCGACCAACTCGGCGGTCAGGTGCTGCGCCTGGGCGGCGCTTCCGCCGTTCCCGGCAGCCAGCAGCCGTCCACCGGCTCCCAGCGCTGCGGCGAACTCGCGCCCGAAGCGCACCGCCGCCTCGACGAAGCCGTTATTGCCGTCCAGCGCCTCGCGCAACCGCCTGACGTGCTCCAGCCCGGTGGGAGTGGCCAGTCTCGCGACTGCGGTCACAGTGCAACCTCCGATTCGACAAGGCGCCGGGCGCCCGCAGCACGGGCCGACGCGTACACGGCCTCGGTCCGCCGGGCGACGGTCTCCCAGGTGTAGTCCGAGCGCACGATCGCCATGCCGCGCTGGCCCATCCGCCTGCGCTCCGCAGGGTGCTCCAGCAGCGTGCGCAGCGCCCGGGCGATGCCGGCGGGCTGCCGGGGCGGCACGTGCAGCCCGTTGATGCCGTCGCGGACGGTATCGAGCAGGCCGCCGACGGCCGAGGCGATGACGGGCACGCCGCAGGCCATGGCCTCGAGCGGCACGATGCCGAACGGCTCGTACCAGGGCGTGCACACGACGACATCCGCCGAGCGGATAAGCATAGGCAGCTCTGAGCGCGGGACGCGCCCGAGCAGGTGGACGCGGCCCTCGAGGCCCAGGTTCCGGGCCAGGTGGCGCAGCCGGCGGGCCTCGGGGTCGACGTCGAGCGCGTCCGCATCGGGTCCCCCCGCCACGATGAGCTCGGCTCCGGGTACCGAAGCCATCGCGGTGATGACGTCATCGATCCCCTTGCGCGGCACCATGCGCCCTATGACGAGCACCCGCGGGCGCGCCGGCCTGGGGGCGGCCGACCCGTCGGGATGGAACAGCATGGTGTCGACACCACAGGGAACGACCTGCACTCGGGCGCGTGCGACTCCCATGCTCAGAAGCTCATTGACCTCGTCTGAGCAGGTCGCCAGGACGGTGTCCGCGGCGGTGGCGACGAAGCGCTCGAGGGCGAGGCGGCCAGGCGGGCTCGTGTCCTCGGCGCCCTGATGGCGCAGCTTGACCGTGCCGAGCGCATGGAACGTCTGCACGACCGGGACGGCAGGTTCCAGTGTCCGCGCCGCGCGGATCGCGGCCAGGCCGCTCATCCAGAAGTGCCCGTGGACGACGTCGGGACGGTCCAGCGCCATCCGACTGGCCAGGTAGTCGCCGAACTCGGCCATGTGCGGAAGCAATTCGTCCTTGGGCACATCAGTGGGCGGGCCCGCCGGTACATGCTCCACCACGACACCCGACGGCAATCGCACTCGGGCGGGCAGCGTGGTGCTGTCACGCCGGGTGTACACCACCACCTGGTGGCGGCGCTCAGCCAGCGCAGTCGCCAACGCCGCTACGTGCACATTCTGGCCGCCGGCATCGACCCCCCCGATCGCGGCCAGCGGGCTGGCATGCTCGGACACCATCGCGATCTTCACGCGGTCACCTCCATCAGAAGCCGGTCCCAGGAATCGAGGAATCGCTGCAATCCATAGCGGCTGAGCGCGCCGGCCCGACCGGCCTTGCCTGCGAGGGCGGCGGCCTCCGCATCGCGCAGGAACATCCGCGCCGACGCGACCAGCCGGTCCACGTCGGTCGAGACCACACCGGCGTCGGCCGGCACGGCTTCCCATGCATCGGTGGCGCCCAGGGCCACGACTGGCATCCCGAGCATCATCGCCTCGATGAGGGAGAGCCCAAGCGAGGTCCAGCGCATCGGGTGGAAATACAGCCGCCGCCGGGCCAGCTGCGCGTGCATCGATGCTTGCGGCAGGTCCTCATGCGCGGCAACGCGCCCGCCGTCCAGCCCCAGGTCCGTCGCCACGGATCCGACTTTCATGCCGAACACGTCCAACGGACCGGCCGCCGCCATGGGCGCCAGCAGATCCGCGCCCACGACGCGCCCCCGACGGACGGGCTCGTTCACCACCACGCCGATGCGGCTGAGGTCGCCGGTGTAGAGCTCGCCGGGATCGGGGACGCCGTGCTCGATGACCCTGGCCGGAGCCCGGCCGTTCTCCCAATACAGCTTGTTGAACCATGTGACGTGGACGATGGGGACGTCGGTGCGATCGGACATCGGGTGCCTTGTGTCGACGACGCCCGGCTTGGGTGTGTTGTGCTCGAGGAAGACCGCAGGCAACCGGGACCCCACGGCGCGCCCGCTCCATTCGCGGACCAGTGCAACCTCGTGCGGGCGCTGGATAATTACTGCATCGATGTGCTCCTCGCGCAACTGACGCGGGGTGACTTCGCGCACCGAGGCCGGCCATTCCCAACTGGTGGCCCGCCCCCGGCCGTACGGTCCGCGATCCGGCAGCACGGGCACCAGGTACTCATGCGGCCCGCTGACGAATGCGGTGGTCCAGCTGCCGTGGACATGCCAGAGCAGCACCCGCAGCGGGCGGCTCACGCGGCGACCTCGACGAGCGAGCGCACCGCGGACACGACGTCCTGCGCGGTGACCGAGTCAAGGCACGGGTGCCCTTCGACCGGGCAGCGAGTCGCCCGGGTCCCCGCGCACGCGGCGCGCTGGTCGCCGAGGACGACGCGGTCGCGGGTGTACGGCGCCCACCGCGCCAACGGGACCACCGGCGCGAACAGCGACACCACGGGCACTCGCACCGCTGCCGCCAGGTGCGCCGGCCCGGTGTTGCCAACCACAACCGCCGCCGCGCGCGACAGCACCGATCCCAGCTGGCCGAGGGTCAAGATGCCCGACAGATCGCGGGCAGTGTCACCTGCCACATAGCCAGCTAGCTCGTGCTCGCCCGCGGTGCCAGTCACCGCCACAGCCCAGCCGTCGGCATCCAGCGCCTGCACGGCCTCGGCGCAGCGGTAGGGCGACCACGCACGGGAGGAGGCCGCCGACCCGGGATGCAGCACGACATACGGACGGTCGAAGACCGCTGCGGCGGGGACCGGCGGCAACGCGCTCACGGCCAATCCCCCGTCATCGCCGGATGGCAGCTCGAAGCCGGCCGCGCGCGCGACGCCGAGCATTCGCACCGGCTCGGGCACATCACCGGGGTCGGCCACCCTCAGATCGAGCAGCGATCCGGGATAGTCCTCACTGATCGCGCTGATCCGGCGGACACCGGCCATGCGCAGGACCAGCGCGGTCGGCAGCGGGCTCTGATGGAAAGACGTCAGGATCAGCGCCTCGTCGACGTCGAGCCCGCGCACTATCGCGATCAAGGCGTGGATGTCCGCGTCCTCCACCGAGCCCGGAGCCGCAACGATCCACGGGCACGCCCACACAACCACCTCATCGGCGCCCGGCAGCAGGCGGGCAGCCTCGGCGCCCTGCGGCCCGGCCAGGAACACCACTCGACGCCCGGATGCGGCGACCGCCCGCACAGCCGGACCGGCGCACAGCACATCCCCGGCGCTGTCGAGCCGCACCACGAGGACGGCGGCCATCACGCCGCTCCGATCAGCAGGTCGACGGCCTCATCGAGCGTGCGGGCGAGGAGGCCAGCATTGGCGATCTCCTCCGGCCGGGTGGCGCCGTTCGGCACCAGGATGCCGATCGCGCCCGCAGCGGCCGCGGCGCTGATATCGGCATCGATATCGCCGATGACCGCGCACTGCTCGGGCCGAACGCCCAGCTTCCGCGCGCCGTCCAGGACCATGCCCGGCAGCGGCTTGCGGCAGGAGCATCCGTCGTCGGGACCGTGCGGGCACACCAGCCAGACATCGAAGGGGCCGAGCATCTGCTCGACCCGGTCATTCACCGCCTGGACCTGCTCCCGGGACAAAATGCCTCGAGCGATCCCGGATTGGTTGGTGATGACGCCTACCGCGATACCGGCTGCTCTTAGGCGCCCCAGGGCCGCGAGCGCATCGTGAATCGGACGGACTTTGTCCGGATCGCCGTTGTACGGCACATCGTGCACGATCGTCCCGTCCCGATCGACGAACACAGCCACCGGCGGCGGCGGCGGGACCCGGCCGCTCCAGGCTGAGGCGTCCCGATGGCGCCACATGCCCAGAAGCCAGTGCCCGGAGGCCGCGAAGGGGATCGCCACGCTGGTGGCCGCCATGGCCGCGACCTCGTCCCGGGTGCGGGGGCCCGGAGCAATGCGGACCCAGGCGAAGCGCGCGGTGGATGCCGCCCATGCGCAGCCCAGAGCGGCTGCGGCCCAGTATCGGCGTGCGCCGAGCGCCCCCAACGCGCCGGCGCCAGCCGCGGCTGTTGCGAGGTGGGTCCGCCGACGGCCCCTCGGGGCATGGGCCCGCAAGCGCCAGTGCCGACCATGAAGCTGCGCCATGAGGACGTCATCTGCGTTCCCGCGCTGCTGGCGGAGGCTGGCATTCCACGGGGCCGGCCGGACCGGATGGGTGGCGCGCCGAGTCCCCCGTGCCAGGGACCAGCCGGCATCCTCCACTCGCAGCGCCAGATCCGCGTCCTCGCGAAACGCCCTGGGGAACCGCTCGTCGAAGCCTCCAACGGCGGTCAGGGCAGTGGTGCGATAGGCCATGTCGGCGGTGATCCACGAGCTGGCGGCGAGGCCGGCGGTGCCTCGCTCCCAATCGGTGGGCCGACGGTCGGTGGGCAGCGGGACCGAGATCTCCCCTTGGCTGCCCCCCACCCCTGCGTCGCTGGCGCGCAGGTCCTCGGCCAAGTCGCTTAGCCACCGATGATCGACGAGAACATCGTCGTCGAGGAACGCGATCCACTCCTGCCGACAGGGATGGCCGTTATCGAGCCACCCGGAATTGCGGGCTGCAGCGGGGCCCCGCCCGCCGGAGCGGCGCACCGTGATCAGCGCCGCCCACTGGGCATCGCGGAGCCCGAGGTCGAGGGCGTGCGGCGGGCCGGGGCGGTCATCGACGACGACCACGGCGTCGGGCAATGGGCCAGCCGAGGCCTCGAGGGAATCCAGCAGCGCGCTCAACGACGGGCGGCCGATCGTCGGGATGACAACGCGCAGCGAGGGGCGGCCCACTTAGTTCCCCCCCATCGGGGCGCGCCGCACGGCGAACGGCCCGATTGCCAGAAGATCCACTGGCGCGGACCCGAAGCACTCAAGGGCATCGCGCGGGTCGTCGACCATGGGTCGGCCCGCCGTGTTCAGGCTGGTGTTGACGACCAAGGGCAGACCGGTTCGCCGCTCGAATGCACGCAGCATCGCCGCGACCAGCGGCTCATCGCGGTCGTTGACGGTCTGCGCGCGAGCTGTGCCATCGACGTGCACCACAGTGGGTATCCGCTCGGCCCATCCAGGTGCGACGTCGTGCACGAAGAGCATGTACGGCGATGGGATCGGCCCACGGCCGAAGATCTCGGCGGCACGATCCTCCAGCACCATGGGGGCAACCGGCCGGAACTGCTCGCGGCCCTTCACATCGTTCATCCGGGCCAGATTGCCCTCATGGCCGGGATGCGCCAGCAGTGAGCGGTGCCCCAGCGCCCGAGGGCCGAACTCGCTGCGGCCCTGGAACCAGGCAACTATCTTGTTGCCCGCCAACGCCTCGGCCACAGTCTCGGCTATGTCCGCCGGGCGGTCGTATGGAACCTGCGCGGTCCGCAGCCACGTCTCGATCTCGTCGTCGGTCCACGAGCGACCCAGGTCCGCCCCGCCGATCGGCGTGATCACCTCGCCGCTTTCCACCGCAAGGGTCAACGCCGCGCCCAGCGATGTCCCGGAGTCCCCGGCGGCGGGTTGCACCCAGATCTCGTCGAACGGCCCCTCGGCCAAGAGCCGGCTATTGGCCACGCAGTTCAGCGCGACGCCGCCGGCCATGGCCAGGCGGCGAGCGCCCGTCTGCTCGTGCAACCACCGAGCAAGGTCGAGCAGCACCTCCTCGACGCAGGCCTGCACACTCGAGGCCAGGTCGGCGTGCTCGCTTGTCCAGTCCTCGTCGGCGGACCGGGCCTTGCATAGCGTGCTCCAGTCGACGCCGCCGCTTGCATCGCCGGTGGCGAACCCGCCGTCGCCAGTGGCATGAACCACGCTGCGCAAGTAGTCCAAGTGCTTGGGCCGGCCGTAGGACGCCAGTGCCATGACCTTGTACTC
>JAOPVO010000330.1 GCA_025966155.1 Pseudonocardiales bacterium | reverse complement strand
TTGGGTCGACTTCCGCTCCGGCTGCCCCTGCCGCACCAGCTATCGCGATCAGCCGGAGCGGGATCCGCGCGGCCGGGTCGATCGTGTCCGTCGGCGCCTGATAGCCCGGCACCGGGCTGCCGAAGATCAGCGCGTACTCGTGCGGGCTGGCCACCGCCCACGCACGCATCGCCGTGCAGACCGCGAGCCACCGCCCCAGCAGGTCGCTGGGATCCACCGCCTGCTCGGCGTCCTCGACGGCCTGGCCCACGGCGTTGTAGGAGTCGACTATCAACGCGGTCAGCAGCGCGTCCCGGCTCGGGAAGTAGCGGTAGACCGCGGAGGACACCATGCCAACCTCCCGGGCCACCGCGCGCAGCGAGAGCCCGAACGGCCCGCTCTCCCCCAAGTGGCGCCGTGCGGCGTCCTTGATCTCGCGGGTCAGTTCCTCGCGGACCCGCGCACGGGCCGTCCTCGGGGCGGAAGGCGCAGTCACCGGTCTGATTCTGCCGGGCGCGGAGAGCATTGGCAAGATTCGAGAGCACTGCTCTTGACATCGCCTCGACGGCGGGCCAGTGTTGCCCTCATCGGAGAGCGGTGCTCTCGTTTCGACTCGAGGAGACAACATGAACGCCACCCAGCGCTACCTGCGGCCCGGCTGGTTCACCCGGAATATTTTCAACCGGACGATCCGCCGAATGACTCTCATGGGCGTGAGCGTCGCCGGCTCCCGCGAGCTGCGGGTGCGCGGCCGCTCCAGCGGCGAATGGCGCCCCACGCCGGTCAACCCGCTCACCCTCGATGGCACGCGCTACCTCGTCGCCCCGCGCGGCACGACGCAATGGGTCCGCAACATCCGCGCGGCCGGCGGCGGCGAGCTGCGCGTGGGCCGCCGGACCGAGGAGATCGCGGTGGCCGAGCTGGCCGACGCGGACAAGACGGCGATCCTGCGCGAGTACATCCGGCGGTGGAAGTGGGAGGTCGGGGCGTTCTTCCCCGGGCTTTCCGCCGACTCCTCCGAGGCCGAGCTCGCCGCCGCGGCCCCCGGCTTCCCCGTCTTCCGCATCGAGTCCCGACCTGCCGGTGGATCGATGTAGATCCGCGGGGCGAGCCCAGGCGCCCATCTGACGTAGGACGCCTCACCCCTCGGGCCGATGCCCTGCCGGGAGCCACACCTGACCCTGATATCACCATCCGTTGTGCCGCAACAGCTTGTCTGGTGAGGGAGATATCAGGTGCCTCGTCGTCGATGCCTAACAGTGATCTCCACTGTGCCTTGGCGCGTCCCCCCGGGGACGGGCAGCGGGCGCGCACACGAAGTTGCTCGCTGATGAGCCGCGGTTTCGCGATTGCCGCCGTAACGGTTCTCGCACTCGTCCTGGCGGCCGGAATCTGGCATTCGCGGGATGCGGGATCATCCGGAGGGAGCACAGCAGCGTTGCAGCATATGCCGGAGAAGCTGCCGCCAGCACCTCCCGATCCGGTTGCCAGCATCACCGTGGGCGGTGAGCGCATTGCGTGTCCACGCGGCACCGAACCCGAGTTCGTCATCTCTGCCGCCACATTCGATCCGTTGCCCCGCAATGGGTCTCAGTTCGATCCCGGCACATACACCATCAGCCTTGGCGGTTCTGTCTTGAATGACACCAGCGGTTCGATCGACATCAAGGCCTTGGAGCCGATGGTCAACGGCTCGGCCTGGGCCGCGTCTGTCTCCGGGCCCGCGACTGTTGCCGCGGGCGAGGCTGAGTCCGTGACGATCAGCGGCACGCTCGTCGTCCAGAGCGTCCTCGATCAGCCTTCCTTCGGGGCAGACATGCAGTGGCAGTGGAGCGACGCGACGTTGCGGCCCTGCGGAGCGGAAGGCTTGCTCAGTGAGCACTGACAGGAAGACCCACAGCCAGCCTCGGCGGTCGAGACGAGTTGCGTTAGCTGCCTATTCCGCCCTCGTGTTGCTCATCTCCGTGTGCGCGGGCAGTTGGCTGCCCACGTCGGCAGCCGCCCCCATCACCGTCAACGCGAGCGAAGACGCGTACGTACGGTCCGATCAGCCCGCCGTCAATTTCGGCACCAAGTACGTTCTCGCATCGCAGTCGCCCTCGGCGAGCACGCCGGAGCAAGTGAGCTATATCAAGTTCGTCGTCAAGGGCCTGACTGGCGGGCCGGCATCGGCTCAACTTCGCTTGCAGAGCTATGCGACTAGCGCAACGGGGCTCCAGATATATGCGAGTACCTCGGACTGGTCAGAATCCGGCATTACCTACGCCACCCGGCCCGCAGTCGGCGCGCTGGTCGGCAACATGTCACCCATCTCGGTAAACGCCTGGGCCTCAGCCGATGTCACTAGTTCCATCTCAGGCAACGGAACGTACACATTCGTTGTTGTGACGAGCTCTACCACCTCCAAGAACTACGCGAGCCGCGAATCCAGTGCGACGCCCCCTCAGCTGGTGCTCACGACCTCCACCCCCGGAACGATCGCTGCGTACTCGGGATCCGGACAGTCAACTGCGCCAGGCACGACGTTTGCCGCACCGCTCGTCGCTGCAGTTACGGACGCATCTGGCCAAGGCGTCCCGGGGGTGCCGGTGACCTTCAGCGCCCCTGCCAGCCCGCCGACCGCGGTTTTCGCCGGTGGCGCATCGGCCGTGTCCACCACGACTGACGCCTCCGGCCTCGCCACCTCACCGGCCTTGACGGCCGGGCAGGGCGCGGGCGCATTCACCATTACGGCGACGACCCCGGGCATAGCGACCGCTGCTCAATTCGCACTGACGGCATCGGCGCCCGATCCGACTCCAACGCCCACGCCAACGCCCACGCCGACACCGACACCGACGCCGACCCCAACACCGACGCCGAACCCGACCCCGACGCCCACAGTGACCCCGACGCCGACGCCGACAGTGACGCCAACGCCCACAGTGACGCCAGCGCCAACGCCCACAGTGACGCCGACGCCGACAGTGACGCCCACACCCACACCGACAGTGACGCCCACACCGACCCCGACGCCGGCTGGATCGGTGTCCGCAGTTTCCGGCAGCAACCAGACTGCAGTGGTCGGTGGCACCTTCGCTCTCAGACTGACTGCGCGGGTCGCTGACGCGGCCAACGCACCCCTGGCCGGGACCGTCGTGACGTTCGACGCGCCTGCGACTGGCGCGTCATTGGTCTTCGCCGGCACGGGCTCATCCGCGACGGCAACGACCGACGCACAAGGCCTGGCCGTAAGCCCGGTGGCGACCGCGACTCCGCTCTCCGGAATTTACGCGGTTACTGCCAAAACCGCGCAGGTTCCCAATCCAGCCTCGTTCGCTATGACGAACCGAGACGCATTCGTCGTCGCCGCCGGAGACATATCGTGCGACGCGTCGAAGGTTCCATCACCGAACGCGTGCCAGCAGAAGGCGACGTCGAATCTGGCTCTGAGTCTCAGCCCAGACGCCGTCCTTGCACTGGGCGACGATCAATATGAAACCGGCAGCCTGTCCGACTTCACATCCGCGTATGACGCGAGCTGGGGCCGCCTGAAGCCCATCACTTATCCCGCCGCGGGTAACCACGAGTGGGGATATCTGGGAACGAGCGTGCAGCCTACAGGCGGGACGGGGTACTTCACCTACTTCGGCGATCGGTCGCACCCGCTGCAGCCGGGCTGCACAACTCAGTGCACCCCATGGTATAGCGTCGACATCGGCAATTGGCACGTGATCTCCCTCGACAGTCAGTGCGGAGTTGTTGGAGGGTGCAACCCGGGCAACCCGCAATACAAATGGCTTCTCGCGGATCTCAACGCCAACACGCGAGCCTGCACACTAGCCATGTGGCACATCCCGATATATGCAAGCAGTATGGACCGCCAGCCTGACATGCAGGCGATCTACCAGCTGCTTTACACCAAGAACGCTGACGTAATCCTGAACGGCCACGCTCACTACTACGAGCGGTTCGCCCCAGTGGATGGTGCCGGCAATGCCGATCCGATCAATGGCATCCCAGAGTTCGTCGTAGGAACGGGCGGCAAGAGCTTCTTCTCCATCAGCGCCACCCCGCGCCCGAATAGCGTCGCCCGTATCGCAAATACCTTCGGGGTACTGCAGATGACGCTGTCGGACAATAGCTATAGCTGGCAATTCGTGCCTAGCAACGCAGGTGGTTCCACCGATAGCGGCTCTGCAACCTGCCACTAAGCGGTGGGGGCCGGTAAATCGCATAAGGAACAGCTCGGCATGCCGAGCTTCGAGGCCCCCTTGTTGTTCGGCACCAATACGGAACGTGCAAAGATCGATACTTTAAGTGGTTCACAGTGTGAACATTGCGCAACATTCGAGCGAATGCAAGACAAACGCCAGGCTATCCCGCATAATTGGTCAACGTTGTGCGGCGTACCGCAGGCGCGCTAATGGCATCACCGAGCAAGCAGCGCTCGCGGCCTCACCGCTTTCATACGGAGATCGAATGGCCGACGCGAGTGGTCACCCAGGATTGGAAGCCCGAGAATCTGCGTTAAGGCGCGGTTCGGTTGACCGTCATGGCGTTCAAGGCGAGTTCCCCTCTAGGGCAATCGACGTGCCGAGGACGCCGGCAGGTTTCTCGGCCGTCCTCCACCACCCGGACGCCTTGGTCTGCGACGCTCTGGCGGCGGTGTTGACCAACGCCGGCCTGAAGGTCGAGATTGCGGCAACATGGCTGGAGGTTCTCGCGCTAGCCACGACGGCTCCGGACGTCATAGTCGTCGGGGTAGTCGAGCGCTATGACGAGTGCCAGGAAATGCGATCTCTGAGCCTGAGCGCTCCAGAGATACCCATACTGGTCATCGCGGACGACTCGACCGCGGTGCCGGCCTGCGAGCAGTGCCGCTGGGACGCGGTCTGCTATCCAAGCGACGGCGTGGACTGCCTGACAGACAGCATCGCCCGCATTCTCGCCGGCGGGCGGGCGCGGTCGACGGTTGGATCCCGGCGGGCGAGGACGTCCACGCATTCGACGCCTGTGACTGGCGGCCTGGCGAGCCTGACTCGCCGCGAGCGCGAGGTTCTCCAGCTGGTGATGCAAGGCCGCGGCACAGTCGACATCGCCGAAGCTATTGGAGTGTCAGTCAGCACGGCACGCACGCACGTCAAGAGCGTGCTCAGCAAGTTGGGCGCGCATACGCGCCTTCAATTGTTCGCCAAGGTCCGGGATCTCGAGTCGTGGGACAGCGTGGGGTGACGATGTGAATGAGCGGCCGTCGCCTATCGCGACTGCTCGTGTGCGTTTGCTATTGGTGTTCGAGAACCGGGTGCTTGGCGAGGCCCTAGCGGCCCGCCTGCGCCAGGAGAGCCGCATGGAGGTCGGGCCGGTCGTGACGTCGATCGCCGATGCCGCGACTGCCGTCGCCGATCGGCAGGTCGATGTGATCATCGCCGATGTTCAGTCGGCCCGCGACGCCAGCTCATTGACACATCTCCGAGCACCAAGCGGGGGCCCTCCGGTGATATTAGTCGCCCGAAAGGGCGACGAAGGCAGGGCAACGGACGTACTCCGTGCCGGTGTCAGGGCCTGGGTTGAGCGGTCAGACTCGACTGAGAAATTGCTCGCCGTCATTTTCGGGGTCATGCGGGGCGAGACTTGGGTCCCACCGCGCCTATTGACCGATGTTTTAGCCAGCTATGTTCAAAAGGCCCGCGTTTTGACACCACATCAGCGTGCTCTTAGCACTTTGACCCCGCGCGAGCGTGAAATACTCGATGCTATGGCCGACGGTTGCAGCAGGGCCGAAATTGCCCAGCGGTTCTTCCTGTCACCCAATACTGTGCGTACTCACGCCCAGAACATTCTGCGAAAGCTCGACGTCAGCTCCGCCGTCGGAGCCGTCGCAATCGCGCGCCTTGCCGACCAAGCGAGCGCAGAGTCGTCGGACGTAACACCGATCGACCGTCACCGATAAAAGCAATGACCCTGCTGGCGTAGTGCAACTCACCCCGCAGGCCGATTCGTGGTCCTCGCCGTTTCCTTAATGTCTGTCCGACGCGCCAGCCCAGCGCTGTGTCGGTGCGACATTCCCGCGAGGATCAGCACGCCGGTCGGCTCACTCCGCTTACGCGGGGACCGTCGTTTGATCCGGCTTCCGTAGACGGCAGGAGTTAGGCATGACGACTATCGACAATCGCCCAGCGGATCTGGCCCCGTTCGCACCGGACATAGGCGAGGTGGCTCCCGGCGCCATGGCTGCGCCTTACCTCGGCACTGCGAGGCCCGTCTCAGTGACCGTCACGATCGTCGTGCCGACCCGGCACGAGGCGGGCAATATCGTCCCGTTGGTCTCTCGATTGCAGGACACGGCGGCGGACCTCGGCGCCGAGCTGCTGTTCGTCGACGACAGCGACGACGGCACGCCCGATGCAATCCGGGAGGCGGCCGCCCTCTCGGATCTCCCGATACGGATGATCCACCGGGAGCCGGGCTCGCGGGCGGGCGGATTGGGCACTGCAGTCGTGGAGGGGCTACGCGCGGCAAGAGGGCAGTGGGCAGTCGTTATGGATGGAGACCTTCAGCATCCGCCGGAGATCGTGCGCAGCCTGCTCACAGTCGCCCGTCGACGCTCAAATGACCTCGTAGTGGCGAGCCGCTACGCCGGCTCAGGATCGTCTGGCGGGCTCGATGGGAGGGGAAGGCGATCTGCGTCGCAGCTGGCAACGCGCGTGGCCAAGACGGTCTTTCCCCGCCGGGCCAGCCGACTAAGCGATCCCATGAGCGGATTCTTCCTGGTCCGACTCGATGCGATACGGCTGGACCAGCTACGGCCGATCGGCTACAAGATCCTGCTCGAGATCGTCGTGCGGAATCCGAGGCTCCGAATCGCCGAGGTGGCCTTCCAGTTCGCGGCCCGGAACTCGGGCGAGAGCAAGGCCTCGGTCCGCGAACTGCTGCGCTTCGGGCGCCACATGCTGCGGCTCCGCATCCAGATTGCGCGACAGCGCAACGAGGCGGTGTCGTTCTCGCTGCGGATACGTTCCTTGCGCTTCATGCTCTTCGCGCTTGTCGGCGCATCCGGCATCGCAGTCAACGCGGGCGCGCTCTGGGTCACCCACCACCAGACTCTCCACCTTCACTACCTCCTCGCAGCCGCCATAGCGACGCAAGTTTCTACACTGTGGAACTTCGTGCTCACCGATTCACTGGTCTTCCGCAACCAGAAGTCGTCTCGACTGGGATCACGGCTGGCGCGCTTCGCGGTGATGAACAATGTGGCGCTTCTGGCGCGTCTCCCTTTGCTCGCTCTGCTCGTGCACGCGGGCGTTGGTGTCCTGCTCGCCAACACAATCACGCTGGTTCTCTTTGTCATCCTCCGGTTCCAGATCAGCGATCGTGTGATCTTCGGCGATGGACGGGAGCCGGCGGGAAGCCCCGACGAGGCAGTGATGCCCGCGGTCGAGCCCGTCAACGTGCTGCTGGACCTCGTGGCCGACCCTTCCGAGCTGGATCGGCCCCGCGCGAAGCGAATCCGCTATCTGCCGCACCGGTACGACATCGCCGGCCTCGTGACGATCGGGTCCCAGGTCGAGCTACCCGAGCTGAACTACTTCAGGGCGCAATGGATCGACACCGATGTGGATATCGCCGTGCGGGTAGGCGACGTGGGCCGCGGGACCAAGTCCCGGGCATCTATGACGCAATTCTCGCGCGAGGCCGCAGTCCGCTACGAGGAGCACTTGGGCCGTTTGGGGGCCAACTTCCGCATCGACCTGGGCGACCGGATCGATGTCACGGTCGGGCCACTGCTGGCCAGATCCCCGCATGTGGTCTACACGAACGTCATTGAGGCGCTACTTCGATTCGTGCTTGCTTCGCGCGGGAAAATGCTGCTGCATTCAGCATGCATCGAGCTCGACGGCAAGGGCATCATGATGTCCGCTCGCACCGATACGGGCAAGACCGGCACCATTCTGCGCCTGCTGCGCGAACGAGGCGGGCGCTTCCTCTCGGATGACATGACGATTATCGACGCAGAGGCCCGCGCGTTCGCCTTCCCGAAGCCATTGACTATCAGCCACCACACGCTGCGGGCGGTGGAAGCCCGTGACTTGACACCGCGCGAATGGCGGATCCTTCGGCTGCAGAGCCGGTTGCACTCCAAGGAGGGGCGGGGGCTCGCCCTGATCCTGGCCCGAGCGAACCTGCCGATCATGGCCATCAATTCGCTGACTCAAATGCTCGTGCCACCGCCCAAGTACAACGTGGACCGGCTCGTCCCTTGCCGGATCGGCGGCAGCACGACAATCGAGGAGCTGTTCATCCTCGAGCGCGGCGCACCCGGCGTCTGGGATATGTCGGACGCGAGCGTGGTGGACGAGCTCATGATCAACACCGCCGACGCGTACAACTTCCCCCCATTCCAGTATTTCGCGTCGTCCCTGGTCCTAGGCGGCTCGGACTTCTCGGCTCTCCAGGAGGCGGAGCGCACGCTGCTCGGCTCGGCTATGGCCAACGTGCGGGCGCGCAAGATCGCCTCGGACGCCTTCACCTGGGCGGACGACATCCCTCGCCTGTTGGCAGAGGGCTCCGGCACCGGCACAGCCCAAGACGGGTCGATCCCTGACGCTCTAGTCGTGAGGACCGACTGAGTCCATGGTGCATGTCACGCTCATAGCGATCTATCTGACGGTCATCGTCGCAATCTTCGTGGTCGCCTTCACCACCCTGGCATGGATGGTGGACTCCTGGCGGTCGCCGGAGGCGAAGGCGAGTACAGCGTTTCCCGTGCCGGACGAGCCTCGCCTTAGTTTCTCGCTGCTCGTGCCGGCCCGCCATGAGCATGAGGTGCTCGCAGCCACTGTCGGGCGGCTCTGCGAGCAGGACCATCCCAACTTCGAGATCCTTGTCATCGTAAGCGAGGACGATCCCGAGACAGCGGCCGTCGCGCGAATGCTCGAGCGGGCTCACGATGTCGTGCGGGTGGTGATCGACGAGAATGAGGTGAAGAGCAAGCCTCGCGCGCTGAACACGGCGCTTCCCTTGTGCAGCAAGGAAATCATCGGCGTGTTCGATGCCGAGGACGATGTCGCACCGGCGCTGCTGCGCCACATCGATGCGACATTCCGCCAGTCTCGGGCCCACATCGTGCAGGGCGGCGTGCAGCTGATGAACTTCGACTCGTCGTGGTGGTCCGTGCGCAACGTGCTGGAGTACTTCTTCTGGTTCTCATCTCGCCTGCACTTCCATGCCCGCTTGGGGTTCATCCCGCTGGGTGGAAACACCGTCTTCGTGCGGGCAGACCTCCTGCGCAAGGCGAACGGCTGGGATCCCGAATGCCTAGCTGAGGACTGCGAGCTCGGGGTACGGCTGTCAAGCTGGGGCGCGCGCACGGCCGTGGCATTCGGCGCGGCGTTGGCTACTCGCGAGGAGACCCCGCCAAGCGCGCGGAGCTTCTTCAAGCAACGCACGCGGTGGAGTCAGGGGTTCCTGCAGGTGCTCCGCAAGGGCGAGTGGCGACGCCTTCCGACCGCCGGGCAAAGGCTCATGGCCGTGTACATACTCTCGATGCCGTTCGCCCAGGCGTTCGCCGGTGTGCTGATCCCGATCTCGCTGGTGACGATGCTCGTCGTCAAGGCCCCGGCGTTGGTCGTGCTGGTAACCTACGTCCCCCTTCTGCCGACGATCGCCACGATGGCCATCGAAGTGCTGGCCTTGCGCGAGTTCCGCAGGGAATTCGCTGTTCCAGTGCGGCTGCGTCACTATCTGATCCTGATTGCCGGCACCGTGCCCTATCAGCTGATGCTGGCCGCGGCTGCCCTACGAGCCACCGCGCGTGAGCTGCGCGGCAGCCGCGGTTGGGAGAAGACCGAGCACCGCAACGCCCACCGGCCGGCCGCCCTCGAGGTGGAGGAGGCGCGGTCATGAGCTACGACACGATGCTGCAGCCGCTGGACCTCGATTTCGATCTCAGGGAATTGGAGCGACGGGTGGCGCTGCGCCCGCGCGAGCGAATCGTGCGGCGCGCCTCGCAGCTTCGACAGTGGGTGGCCGCCCACGCGGCGAGCCTCGCTATCCTCTCCGTCCTGCTGCCCGTAGCGGGCATCGTGCACGCCTGGGGCATGTATGGCTCCCCGTCCCGATTCGACGACGAGGGAACGTACACGGCTTACGCCTGGGCGGTCCAATACAAGCAGGAGCTGGGGCACTACACCTACTGGTACGCGCATCCGCCGCTGGGCTGGATTCAGATGGCTGCGTGGAACTGGATAACGGACGCCTTCGGTCGAGCTCCCTACGCCATTGCGGCTGAGCGCCAATTCATGCTCGTGTGCAAGCTGGTCAGCGTCGCGCTGATGTATGGGCTGGCGTTGCGTCTCCGAATGACCCGTGCGGCCGCCGTGGGCGCCTGCGCGATGTTCGCCCTCAGCCCCCTGGTCGTCTATTTCAACCGAATGGCGCTGTTGGACAATATCGTCACTCCTTGGCTTCTCGCGTCGTTCTTCCTGGCGGCCTCACCGCGACGCAGCCTGTCCGCCGCCTCCGGCAGCGGTGCATGCTTCGCAGTCGCAGTTCTCACGAAAGAGACGGCGCTGCTCTTTCTGCCTGCTCTGATCGTCCTCTTCTGGCAGAGCGCCGATCCGCGCAACCGCCGCTTCACGGTAACGATGTTCGCTGCCGTCGTCGTGCTGCTCGGGACTCTGTTCCCGCTTTACGCCCTCATCAAGAACGAGTTGCTCGAAGGGCCCGGTCATGTGTCGTTGGCGTGGGCGATCAAATGGCAGCTGTTCGATCGGCAGGGAAGCGGGAGCATCTTCGACCAGAGCAGTACCGCCTACAACGTCGTCCATGGCTGGCTGGCCCTTGACCACATCCTGCCGCGCGTGGCGCTGGTCGCCTTGCCCATCGGATTGTGCTTCCGTCGCACGCGGGCAGTCGCTATGGCGTTCGGCATTCAGGTCGCGTCGCTGCTGCGCAGCGGCTACCTGCCCTATCCCTTCATCATCGCCATGATCCCGTTCGCCGCTCTGACACTGAGCGGCGTGCTCGATGGAGCGTGGCAATTCGGACGCGTCCACCTGCCGGAGCGGTTCTCGGCCGGCCGTGCGAGCGGGCTGACCCGCGATCGGCCCGCCACTCGCAGCGTCCTCCCGGCGAGCTCGCTCCTGCAGCGGATGAGCCGAGTCGATGGGGAAGGGCCGACCACCTTCGCGCACCGCGGCTGGGCGCTCGCACGCCGGCGAGGTGCATGGGGCGCCTCGGCTCTGACCAGGGCCGGGGTCATCATCTGCGTCATAGGTCTGTGCGCAGCCGTGTACTCACCATGGCGAGCGGGACTGAACGATGTCATGCATCGCAATCGGGACGGCGGCAAGGCGCAGGCGCTCGCCTGGGTCCAGCAGCACGTGTCGAAGGACCGGACTGTGGTCGTCGACGACAGCCTCTGGGTCGATCTGGTGCGATCCGGCTTCTCCCCTAGCCACGTCATCTGGTTCACGAAGCTGGACGTCGATAAGGACGTCAAGCTGCCTGCAGACAATCCATGGACGGGGATCGACTACATCGTCATCGATCACCAAGACGAGCTTGCGTTGCATCTGAACCTGGATGGCAAGCCCAGTGAGGCCACCTTGGCGCTATTCCCGACGATGGGACAGGCACTGCTGCGCTCCGCAGTCGCCGCCTCGTTCGGCACAGCCGGGGACACGATCACTGTGCGGCGGGTTGATCCCCGCACAATCCCCAGGTCGCTGAGACCGAGCTGACGTGCGTCACGCGCGAAGGCATTCGGCACGCCGGCCGGGAGACTCGGCGATGGCGCGCATGCGGCGCGCGGATCGCGCTCGAGGGGATTCAGGACATACTTCCCGCCTTTCCCCCTTCCGCGTTCTTGTCGCCACTGCCGTTCTGCTGCTGGCCGTGGTGTCTATGGAGACCCTGGAAACGACGAGCCGACGATCGCCGACCGTATTGGGCAGCTGCGTAGCATCGCCGCTCGCTGCTCGGGAGGTCGCCCGTCTCTCGCAATTCACATCGTGGTTGAAGCGCAACAACGCCGCCGGGTACGTCGGAGAGGTGGGCTGGCCCAGCGGTCCCCCCACTGGTGGATGGAACGACGTCGCACAGCGCTGGTACCGCGCCGCCACCTCCGCCGAGCTGTGGGTCACCGCATGGAGCGCCTCAGGGTGGTGGCCAGCCGACTATCCGATGGCCGCCTATCGATTGCCCGCGGCCGGCTCGCCGGGGTCAATCGGCAGCCAAGCGGCGGTGATCTCCCAGTTTCCGGCCGGTCGCTACGCCGTCCGGGGCGTCGACGTACCAACCGGGGCTTTCGGCACCGCGGACGATGGCGATCCCTCCTACAGCAATCGCAACCGGGGCACTCTGGGAGTGGACTACTCCTACGAATCCCCTGCCGCGTTCGCGTTCCTGGCTCAGCATGGCGTCGCTACGGTGCGGCTTTCGGTGACATGGGAGCGGCTGCAGCCCAAGATAGGTGGCGACCTTGACCCGCAGGGCGTGGCCCGGTTGGTCCAGGCCATAAACGACGCATCGCAGGCAGCTCTTGGCGTGATAGTCGATCTTCATGGGTTCGGCGGCTACTGGGCCGGAAGCGAGTCCGGGCCCACCCGGCTGGCTCTTGGGTCAGCGAATCTACCGACATCCGCCCTAGCCGATTTCTGGGCCCGGCTCGTCGTGGCCCTCAAAGGCGCTCCGGGCATCCTCGGATACGGCCTCATGAATGAACCCGGCGGGCTGGCGACGGATCCCGGCACGGGCGTTGCGATCTGGGAGGACGCATCGCAGCGGGCAGTCAATGCAATCCGGGCGACCGGGGACGCCAAGACGGTTCTGGTGTCCGGCTACGGGGGATCCTCGCCAGAGGCGTTCGAGGCCCTGCAGCCCCGAGCGTGGATCGTTGATCCCGCCCACAATGTGCGCTATGAGGCGCACCAGTACTTCGATACAGCGCGCAGCGGCCGCTATGCATTGAGCTACGCGCAGGAGTCATCTACCGCAGCATCGGACATCGGCTGCCCTGAATAAGCGCTCAGGACGTCCCCGCGTCCTCGGCCACCCGATCGTCGACCTCGGAGTCGGGCTCTGCCCTCGGCGCGACGGCATAAGCGGGAATCCACAGCTGGCGATACCCACACTGCGGGTCAGGACAGACCAGCGCCGACTTGGTGGCGAACAGCATTGTCGCGGGATGGTTGAGATCCTCGTCGTGCACAGGGGCTGGGCAGCTTAGGCCGCCGTCGGCGCCCTCTGCGTGGAAGGCATTGAGCGCATGCACGACGTCTACTGGGAAGGGTGCGTGGACGTCATCCATGTGACCCCCTAGCTTCCTGAGTTCCGGGCGCGTGATCCGACGGAACCTAGAAGCCATACTGCCACTCTAAGGGTGCGCTAACCCTCCCCGCCAACGGTTGGTGAGGAAGTTATGCCTAGCCAGCCAGGAGACCCACAGGCGGGTAAACGTTCCCACCCTCGGATTCGGTAATGAGCCGGTAGTAGATGTCGCCGGCCGCGGCGCTGGGCAGGGTCAAGGTCACGGTGACGTCGTTGCAGTTGGGTGGCAGGTCGATCTTCGTGCTGCCCTTGCCGAGGCGGGGCGTCGTCCCCCACTCGAAGTTGGCCTGGGCGTCCCCCGAGTGCGGCTTCACTATGCCGCTGAATCTGACTGACGTACCGCTTCTCGAAGCCGTGACTGAGCCGACCGAGGCGTACGCAGGCGCCGCACAGCCGTTCGGCGCGGTGCTGGACGGCGCGGTGCTGGACGGCGCGGTGCTCGACGGCGCGGTGCTCGACGGCGCGGTGCTCGACGGCGCAGTGCTCGACGGCGCAGTGCTCGACGGCGCAGTGCTCGACGGCGCGGTGCTCGACGGCGCGGTGCTCGACGGCGCAGTGCTCGACGGCGCAGAACTCGACGGCGCAGTACTCGACG
>JAOPVO010000335.1 GCA_025966155.1 Pseudonocardiales bacterium | reverse complement strand
ATTCCTGGACCGCGTGCCCGCGGCCTGACCCAGGGGCCCGGCACCGCAGAGCGGGGCGGGCGCCGGGTTGCCCCGATTGCCCACCCCGCTGCTGCCGGATCAGGCGTTGGCAATGAGCTCCTTGCCCAACCCTCGGGTCTCGGCGGCGCTCGCTGGCGCTGACGGGCGACCCTCGCCAGCGTGACGCGGTCCCACAGCAAGATAACGTCGCACTGCGCGCCCGAGCGGCGACGCGCGGAAAGAGATAGCTAGCTTACTTGGTTGCCTTCGCCGCCGCTTTGGCGGTCCGCTTGTATTCCTTCACCTTGGCCAGCGACGCAGCATCCACGACGTCCGCGGCGGATGAGAAAGTGCCGGGCTCGCCGTAGGGATGTGTGGCCTCGCGCCATCCCGCCGGCGTCGCGCCGAGTTGCTTGGCGACCAGGGCCGCGAACATCCGCGCCTTCTGCGATCCGAATCCAGGCAGCTTCTCGAGCCGCTGGACCAGCTCGGCGCCGGTCTCGGCGGTGGTCCACACCGAAGCGGCATCGCCGTCGTAGGCGTCGCGGATGATGCGCGCCAGCTCCTGTGCCCGAACCGCCATTGCGGCGGGGAAGCGATGGAGGGCCGGGGTGCGCCGGAAGATCTCGTCAATCCGATCCTGGTCCGCCTCGGCGAGGGCCGCTGGCGTCAATGCGCCCCCGAGCCGCTCGCGGAGCACCTCGGGCGAGGTGAATGCCTTCTCCATCGGGATCTGCTGGTCCAGCATCATCCCGAGCAGGAGCGCGAATGGGTCGCGCTCGAGCAGCGCATTGGCATCATCGGTCGAGGCGAGGAACATGCCCCGGATTATGGACTCGCCGGAGCCCAGACCGCATCGCCGACGGCGATTCGGCCGGGATTCGCCACATCCGCGTAGATGGCCACCCGCAGATCGCGCTGCTCGCCCAGCGGCGCGAGCCACCGATGCTCGGCCGCCGCCCCGTCCTGAGCCACATCGATCGTGCGGCATCGCTGGATCCGCTGCGCCACCGTGAGCACCGTCGCCCCGATGCGCACCGATTGGCCGACCCATGAGTCCTCGATGAAGGGCTCATCGGACTCGAATACGACATTGACCCGGAGCCGACGCGGATCGGCGTCGACGCCCAGCTGCTGCGCGCACCACGCCAATGTCGCCGTCCCGATGAGCGACACCGACCCCGCGTCCTGATGCGGGACATCTGATTCCGGGACCACGTGGACCGCGGATCCCATCGTCGTGCTCAACTCGGCGTCGAGCGCCGGGTCGCCGGCCAGCCAACTGCCGGAGGTTCCGACAACGCGCACCGCGCCTGCTGCGTCGGTGGCGGCCCGATAGTCGAAAACCGCATCGCGACGGCGGAAGCGCTTCGTCGCCTTGCCCGATGCGTAATAGCCGTCGTCGTCCTGCACGGCGAACCACCGGTCGCCGACAATGCCGCGGCGGTCCAGGTCGACCGCCTCGACACTCTCGCCGCCCATGGACTTGACGGGGTATCGCCGCAGCGACGTCACACGAAAGGGCACGGCTGCACGCTACTGCCAGGACGAGTCGACTATGGGCGCGCGCCCCGGGTAATCGGCGGAGTCGGAAATAGCCGCGGCCGGCGTCGATATGACGCCGGCCGCAATTTCAGCGCCGTGATTAGTGACTGGCCTCATAGGCGCTGACCACCGCGGCCGGGATGCGCCCGCGGCGCGCCTCGTAGCCGTTGGCCGACGCCCAGGTGCGCACCGCGAGCAGGTACTCCTTGCGACCCATGTCCGCAGTCGACCCGACAGAGGACGGACGGGCGATCTTGCCGGCGGCCCCCACGCGGCGAGCCGCGGCGACGTACTTGGCCAGTGCCTTCTCCAGCGCCAGCGCGTTCTTGGCGCTGAGGTCGATCTCGTAGTTCGTGCCGGCCCAGCCGAATTGCAGTGTCTCGTCGGCGGGCTTGCCATCGAGGTCGTCGATCAAGTGCAGGATGGTCCGCTTGGCCATATGCGTCAGTCGCTTTCGGATCGCAGAGATGAGGTTGGCTTGACGGCCATCGCATGGATCCCGGGCGGATCACCACGCGCGGCACGGTCCGCCGGAAGAGCCCGAACATTACCAGTACCACGCTCAGCACCCTTACCGCCCAGGACTGCATTGCGCACTATTTGCTGTGCCCGAACCCGCGGCCGCCAAACGAGATTCGCCTGATGTGCCGTCGACATGCGACCCAGCTCACAACCAATCCACACATTGCCGCATCCGCCGGCATGCGGCGCGGGTTTGATTAGTCCGGTCTGTCGGCTAGGTCGGCTGACACGGCTGCGCGCATTGGCGCGAATCGACGGTTAAGGCCCAATGCAGGCAGGTACCCCATGACTAATTTTGGACGGCGCCGCGCGCCGCTGCGCGTGACAAATGCTGGTGGTCGGAGGAGCCCCCCTGTAGCCTCGGTCGACCCGGAAGGTGCTGGTGCCCGTCGCGGCCAGCCGACTCCTCAACCGCAAGGGCCAGCCATGACACAGACCGAGCCCGTCGCCGCACCGCTCGCGCCCGACCCTGCCATCGTCGTGCTCACGGGGGACATCGGCATCGCCGATGCCGCGGCGACGTGGGAGCGCGTCCGGCGGGTGCTGCTGACCGGGCCCAGAACGCTGATCCTCGATCTTGGCGCGGTGACCTTCATGGACTCAACCGGGCTGGGGACGTTGCTGCGCATAGCAAACGAGTGCCCGCCGCGCGGGATCCGGCTCACGGTGCGCTCCCCGTCCATGCAGGTCCTGCGCCTGATGCATGTCACCGGCACGCAGGACATCTTCTCCATCGAGGCGTAGC